>JANOYJ010000400.1:0-7755 GCA_031428815.1 Phyllobacterium sp. | reverse complement strand
AAGAACACCGCCTATCATGAAGCTGGTCATGCGATCATTGCTCATCTTTTGCCGGAGACGATTGACCCGATCCATAAGGCCACGATCATCCCGCGTGGACGCTCGCTCGGCATGGTGATGACGCTGCCGGAATCAGACCGCTATAACTGGACCTATGAGAAGGCAATTTCTCGCCTCATCATGCTCTTCGGCGGGCGCGAAGCTGAAATCTTGACGTTTGGTCCCAAGAAAGTCACGACGGGTGCCAGTGGAGACATTCAGATGGCGACCGCTTTGGCGCGTTCCATGGTGATGGAATGGGGCATGTCGGAACGTCTTGGTCGTGTGCGTTATCGCTCCAGTGAGCAAGAGGTTTTCCTCGGGCATTCCGTTGCGCAATCGACGAATATGTCAGATGAGACAGCAAAGATTATTGATGAAGAAGTGCGCAAGCTGATTGAGCACGGCGAGACCGAAGCGCGGCGCTTAATTACCAAGCATCGCAAGGATTTCATCGCGATTGCCGAGGCGCTTCTTGAATATGAAACCTTGTCGGGCGATGAGATCAAGGCGCTCATCAAGGGTGTTAAGCCAACACGCGATGATGGTGATGAAACGCCGGTTCGTGGAACCGCTGTTCCGAAAAGCGGCAGGTCTCGTAAGCGTAAGGATGGTGAGCCCGATACCGGTATGGAGCCGCAGCCACAAGGTTGATCTTTTGAAATTGACAACGGAGAGCGCCGATTTGGCGCTTTCATCATTTGTAAGCATATTTTTCATAGTCTCTTAAGACTTCAGCGTTGTTGAAGTATTGGCGTTGTTGCGGGCGAAGAACCATTACGCGGGCGTACATATTGTGATGTGCGGTCCGCACAAATTTGTGACAAAGAGTGACCGGTATTTTCCGGGGTTACGGGGTGAGTATGACGCGTAAATATTTTGGCACCGACGGAATACGTGGTCGGGCAAATCGCTATCCAATGACACCCGATATAGCCATGAAGGTCGGTATGGCTGTCGGCGTTGCCTTCCGTAACGGCGACCATCGCCACCGGGTCGTTATTGGCAAAGATACGCGGCTTTCAGGCTATATGATCGAAAACGCGATGGTGGCGGGTTTTACGGCTGCGGGCATGGACGTGTTTCTCTTGGGGCCAATCCCCACACCTGCGGTTGCTATGCTTTCGAGGTCACTGCGCGCGGATGTCGGTGTGATGATTTCGGCGTCTCATAACCCTTATCATGATAATGGCATCAAACTTTTCGGACCCGATGGCTACAAGCTTTCCGATGAACTGGAAGTTGAGATTGAACGGCTCCTTGACACGGACCTTACTAAGGGTCTCGCCGATAATGGAGAGCTGGGTCGCGCTAAGCGGATTGACGGAATCCACGACCGCTATATCGAGTTTGCAAAGCGGACACTGCCGCGAAATCTTTCGCTTGAAGGTCTGCGCATCGTCATCGATTGTGCCAATGGCGCAGCCTATAAAGTCGCCCCGGCGGCGCTTTGGGAACTTGGGGCGGATGTCGTAACGATCCACGATGAGCCGAATGGCATTAACATCAATGAGGATTGCGGCTCGACGCATCCGTTAAGTCTCATTAAAAAAGTCAAAGAAGTACGTGCTGATATTGGTATCGCGCTGGACGGCGACGCGGATCGTGTCCTGCTGGTCGATGAAGAGGGTACTGTGATCGATGGCGATCAGATCATGGCAGCGATATCTGAGGATTGGCACGATACGGGGCGTCTGGCGGCGGGAGGTGTTGTCGCCACTATCATGTCCAATCTTGGCTTTGAGCGGTTTCTCAATGGCAAGGGCTTGAATCTGGCGCGTACAAAAGTTGGTGACCGGTATGTTGTCGAGCATATGCGCGAGCACGGCTATAATCTTGGCGGAGAGCAATCAGGACATTTGGTTTTGTCGGATTTTTCGACGACGGGTGATGGGTTGGTCTCAGCACTGCAAGTGTTGGCCTGTGTAAAAAAGCAAGGCAAGCCCGTTAGCGAGGTGTGCCGGAAATTTGAACCTGTGCCGCAATTATTGAAAAACGTCCATTTTTCCGGCGGCAGGCCGCTGGACGACAAGCATGTCAAGCTGGTGATTGAAGATGCGACTTCGCGCCTCGGAACACACGGACGCTTGGTGATTCGTCCGTCGGGTACTGAGCCGCTGATCAGGGTCATGGCAGAAGGCGATGACAGCGAATTGGTTGAGGCCGTCGTTAATGAAATTGTTAACGTCATCGCCGCTGTCAAGGTCGCCGCCTGATTATATTAGAAAATATAAATATAAACCCGCTCTGGCGTCGGCGCACTTTCAAATTTTCAGCAAGATTTAAATGATCTTGGTTAATCCTCGTGGTGAAGAAACAGAGTTAAATCAGATTTAACCTTTCTCGCGCAAACTCTCACTTGGGGTTGAACCAGGCTTTGCGATTGGCGTTTGTTGCGTTCGCTGCCAATGAGGGAAGTACGTTATGAAAAAGATTGCCAGATTGCTCTTAAGTGGTGCCGCCTTGGCAGCGTATACTGCACCGACATTCGCGGCAGACATCATCGAAGAACCTCCGGTGATTATCGAGCAGCCGCCCGTTCAAATTCAAACCGAGTCTTACGGTGGATGGTATATCCGCGGTGACGTGGACTATCACCGCGCACAGCTAAGGGACACAATTTACTCGGTCAGCGGCGGAACGAGTTCATTCACGACGACGGCTATTGATGATTCTTGGTCGCTCGGCGGTGGTCTCGGCTACAATGTAAGCAAGTATCTGCGTGTTGACTTAACAGCAGACTATTGGATGAAGGCTGACTTTCGTGGTTCCACAACAGGCACATGCGGCTTCCCGCCTGCGCCATGTACTTCGACCGACACATCCAGCATGAGCGCACTTGTTGTACTTGCCAACGTCTATGCAGATCTTGGCACCTATCATGGCATCACACCCTATGTGGGCGCCGGTATCGGTGTCGCGCAGATCAATTGGTCCGACCTTGCCAACGACGACGGTACGGTGATTACGGTTCACGGCGGAACGAAATCTTGGCGCGGAGCGGCGGCTCTTATGCTCGGCGCCTCGTATTGTCTCACAGACAAGGTCGAACTGGATGCGGGTTATCGTTACACCCACGTCGGTGGTGGTGACATGTTTGGTTATGCCAATTTCGCCGGACCGGGTTATGACAAAGGGTTCAATGTTCACGAAGCCCGCGCCGGATTGCGCTACTCCTTCGGTGGCGCCTCACATCGATGCGCCCCTGCGCCGCAGATGGTCGAGTATAATCAACCCGAGCCGGCTGTTTACAAGTAAGCATAAACAACATTTTGAAGAGCCGCCCGGTCACAAGCCGGGCGGTTTAATTTTGACGCGGGCAATGATTAAGAGGGTTACAGAGGCTTAACCTTAACGCGCGTTTAACACTTATGGTTAATTATCGATCCAGACTAAGTTGGCGATGTAGCTGCGCCACAAGCTTCTGGAGCATCCGATGACTATGAGAACTTGCCTTATTCCAGCCGTGGCGCTGATCGCATCCATTTCTGCACCGGTGTTTGCAGCAGACTTGAATGAGATCATTCAAGCGCCGATGGAAGAAGCCTATGTGCCGGTTGAAATAGGCTCCGGTTGGTATATTCGAGGTGATCTTTCCTTTGATTTGACGACAAGCTCCTCAGGTACATACCGGACCTATGATGGTGTCAGTTATTCAACCAACGATTATGATCGTTTTGAACTTCCGTGGACTGGCGATGTCGCGGTGGGGATGGGCTATCAGTTCAACTCTTGGCTTCGCGCAGATGCGACGGTTGGTTATTGGCAGCGTAATGTTAACGGCACAGATACCTCACCCACGCCGTGTTTAGCCTTTGCCGGTGCCGTTGGGTGTCGCTCGGAAGACAGTTCACGAATCAGGGCCTGGGAACTTATGGCCAATGGCTACGCTGACCTTGGAACCTACATTGGTATCACGCCCTATATTGGTGCTGGCGCCGGATTCGCGCATTTTGACTATAACGATCTCGTGAATAGGTCGTTCTGTACCGACGCGGCCGGTGCCGACATTGCTGGTTGCGGCTTTACGGCGACACATTCAGGCGTTGGATCATGGCGGTTCGCTTGGGCACTCATGGCCGGCGCTTCCGTTGACCTTACCAAAAATACAAAACTCGATCTTGGCTACCGCTATGCGCGATATGGCGGTGGCGATGCATTTGGTTGGGATGCTGCCACAGCAGCACTTGGCGCAACAGGCGTTCAGGGCAAAGACAATGGTTTCAACCAGCACCAAATCAAGGCCGGTATCCGCTACGCTCTTTGGTAGAATTATTCGACCTGAAAGCGACACGTTCGCTAATATGAATTGGGACATCTCATCCTGATTGGGGATGGTCCTGATTTAAAACATTCAGATCACTCTAATGAAACAAAACCTCGTTCGGGAGACATGCCCGAAACCATGATTTGGTGGGTTCGGATGCCGCGGGTCAGAGATCTGGTCCGCTATCTCGCAACAATCCTTGTTTGACGGTCGACCGCACGATTGACCGGCCACTTTCCATTTTGTTGATAATGAATGTCGCATTCAAACATATTTCTTGACTGTTTGCGCCGCGTCTTTTAATGGCCGCGACGGGCCACCCCTCCCCAACGAGGGGCCACTATCTGGAAGGATAGAAGTCATGACCGCAGCCAAGCCGGGCACCCGTCCCGCAAATCCAAATTTCTCGTCAGGTCCCTGTGCCAAGCGTCCCAATTGGTCGCTGGATGCGTTGAAGGATGCGCCCTTGGGTCGCTCGCATCGCGCTAAAGTCGGCAAGAATAAGCTGAAATACGCGATTGATCTGACCCGCGAGGTCCTCCAAGTTCCCGCCGATTATCGCATCGGCATTGTTCCCGCCTCAGATACCGGCGCTGTCGAAATGGCGCTTTGGTCGCTGCTCGGCGAGCGCGGCGTGGACATGGTCGCGTGGGAATCATTCGGTGAGGGCTGGGTCACTGACGTTGTGAAGCAGTTGAAACTCGGCGATGCCCGCACTTTCATTGCTCCCTATGGCGAACTGGTTGACTTTTCCAAAGTCGATTTCGATCGTGATGTGGTGTTCACATGGAACGGCACGACATCGGGCGTGCGTGTGCCGAATGCGGATTTCATCCCGGCGGACCGTAAGGGCCTCACCATTTGCGACGCGACGTCTGCGGCATTTGCGCAAGACATGGATTTTTCCAAGCTCGATGTCGTCACCTTCTCCTGGCAGAAGGTGCTCGGCGGCGAGGGTGCGCACGGGATGTTGATCCTGTCACCGCGCGCGGTTGCCCGTCTTGAAAGCTACAAGCCCGCATGGCCCTTGCCGAAGATTTTCCGGTTGACGTCAGGTGGCAAGCTCATCGAAGGTATTTTCACCGGCGAGACGATCAATACACCGTCAATGCTCTGTGTTGAAGATTATATCGACGCACTGAACTGGGCGAAGGCTTTCGGCGGATTGGCCGGGCTGATTGGTCGCGCAGATAAGAATGCCAATGCTCTCAATGCGTTTGTCGATAAGTCCTCATGGCTTTCCAATCTCTCAGCCAAGCCGGAGACCCGTTCGAACACGTCCGTTTGTCTCACCATTTCCGACTCCGACGTGCTGGCGCTGGATGCGGAGGCGCAGGCGACCTTTGCGAAGGGCATCGCCTCAGCCCTCGAAAAAGAAGGCGTCGCTTTTGACATCGGGTCTTATCGCGATGCACCTGCCGGCCTTCGCATCTGGTGTGGGGCGACGGTAGAGACGGCTGACATTGAAGCGTTGACGCCTTGGCTCGATTGGGCGTTTGCCACTCAAAAGGCCGCGCTGAAAAGCGCTTGATTTCCAAGGGGCGGGATTACCCGCTTGCAATTTCCCTTTCACATTCTGGAGGCTTCTATGGCACCCCGCGTTCTCGTTTCCGATAAACTTTCCAAAACCGCTGTGCAGATATTCAAAGATCGCGGCGTTGAGGTCGATTACCTGCCTGAGTTGGGCAAGGACAAGGAAAAGCTCCTTGAAGTGATCGGCCAATATGATGGCCTTGCGATCCGCTCAGCCACCAAAGTCACCGAAAAATTGATTGCTGCCGCGACCAATTTGAAGGTCATTGGCCGTGCCGGTATCGGCGTTGATAATGTCGATATTCCAGCGGCGTCGCGTCGCGGTATCATCGTGATGAACACGCCTTTCGGCAATTCGATCACCACCGCCGAACATGCGATTGCGATGATGTTTGCGGTCGCGCGCGAACTGCCGGAGGCCGATGCCTCGACGAAAGCCGGCAAGTGGGAAAAGAACCGTTTCATGGGCGTTGAAATAACCGGCAAGACGCTGGGCATTATTGGTTGCGGCAATATCGGCTCGATTGTGGCAACGCGCGGCGTGGGCCTCAAAATGCACGTGATCGCGTTTGACCCGTTCTTATCCGAACAACGCGCCGCTGATCTTGGCGTGGAAAAAGTCGAGCTGGACGAATTATTCAGCCGCGCCGATTTCATCACGCTTCATACGCCGCTGACCGACAAAACCCGCAATGTCATTTCTGCTGATGCTATTGCCAAGATGAAAACCGGTGTGCGGATCATCAATTGCGCCCGGGGCGGCTTGGTTGACGAAACGGCACTTTTGGCCGGGCTGCAATCCGGCAAGGTGGCGGGTGCAGGACTTGATGTGTTCGAGACAGAACCCGCCACCGACTCGCCTTTGTTCAAACTACCGAACGTTGTCTGTACACCGCATCTTGGTGCATCGACCTCAGAAGCGCAGGAAAATGTTGCTCTACAAGTAGCCGAGCAGATGGCGGATTATCTCGTCAAAGGCGCGGTTTCCAACGCGATCAACATGCCCTCGATCACCGCCGAGGAAGCGCCGCGTTTGCGTCCCTTTGTGAAACTTGCCGAAGTGCTTGGTGCTTTTGTCGGCCAAGTGACGGATGAGCCAATCAAGGAAGTTGAAATCCTGTTCGACGGATCGACTGCCAATATGAACACCAAAGCGCTGATATCCGCAGCCCTTGCAGGCCTTATCCGTCCGCAAATGTCAGACGTGAACATGGTGTCTGCGCCGATCATGGTCAAAGAGCGCGGCATCATGCTGTCGGAGATCAAACGCGACAAGTCGGGCGTGTTTGACGGCTATATTAAGCTGACGGTAAAGACCGATTCCAAGACGCGCACGATTGCCGGAACCTGTTTTTCCGACGGTAAGCCGCGCTTCATCCAGATAAAGGGCATTAATCTCGACGCTGAAGTCGGGCGTCATATGCTCTATACGACCAATGCCGATGCGCCGGGCATTATTGGTCTCTTGGGCACGCTTTGCGGTACGAACCAAGTGAACATTGCCAACTTTCAGCTCGGTCGCAACCGGCCGGGCGGCGACGCGATTGCCTTGCTCTATCTCGACGCGCCATTCCCGGAGAAGGCGCTTGGGGAGATTAGGGCCAATCCGGCAATTGAATCGGCCAAGCGGCTGCAGTTTGATATTGAGGGAATTTGAGGGAAACGTTGGCGCGAAGCGTAAGGTCAAAGGCGAGCAGAGCATCTCATGGGAAAAATGACGATCACGGTCCGCACCGCATGGGACGATGAGGCGGGCGGTCCCAAACCACCGCCGATACCCTCGGACAACGAACTGGTCAACCTCATTACCATCACCACCAACTTCCTCTTCGGCCCACTCTCGGCGAAGATTGATGCCCGGTCCCTGCTCGATGGCAGCCACGCTCCCTCCTTTGATTTCGAGGTCAAGTATGACC
>JANOYJ010000399.1:0-2729 GCA_031428815.1 Phyllobacterium sp. | reverse complement strand
CACCGCTGGATGCCCCCACTTCACTGGCTATCTGGGGGCGCGGCGTTGGCGGAGATTGGGAAGTAACTGTCGAGCCGCACGAACTGGAATCCGGTTCGCTCGACCTAAGCGGCGTGACTGAGATTCAGGTCTGGATCGATTATCAGTTTGTTCGTTGAACGCAAGCAACCCAAAAGTCTTCACTACGTGATTATAGGCGAGCGAGTTGCCGCTTGCTGTCAGTGCTTTTCGAAGGTCTTCAACCAGCTCTGGATGACGATCTAGAACTTTAATCAGTGGGATTGTCGGACCCCATGGCTCAATCAAACCGCGCTCGTACTTGTCAGACGCATTTTCGCCAACTTTGCACACGGCTCCTGCCCCGCGTTGTTACATGTGGAGTTTTACCCGAATGTGCCGGATTGTTGCCGGTATCGACACGCCCTCAATACCTTCCTTCAATTGGCGCAATGCGTCGTCCACGACGCCCATGGCCTTTTCGACTTGCACACCGTCCCTGTCGTCTGCCGGATAATGAGCGTTTTCCTCGCGATTTTTGTATTTCCGGTCCCGTCTAACCGAATTGATAGCCTTACTACTTGGTCGCCGCGCGCTACCCTTCAATTCTAATGCAGCGTCATTTTTGTCTATTGCCGTTCACACGCGGACATTAAGAATTCTCAATGTGTAACGTGTGTGCCGCCGCTCGCCGGTTCTTATCAGTGCGCCCTTGGAAACGAGGTCAGCCAAATCTCTGGTTACCGCGGCGCGAGATGCCTTTGTGATCGCGATATAGTTTTCGGCGCTAAGGCCTCCCTTGAATCCGTCGGTCCCTTCGCGAAACATCCGGGCGATGACCTTTTCCTGCCGCTCGTTGAATTGATTGCGGTAGCGTTCGTAAAATTTTGCATTGGTAACAGAGAATTCGACACGAGCGAGTGTTACCCGCTGAGCTTCAAGGATCGTCTTGGAGAAGTAGAGCAACCAGTCCGTCACCGTGTTGCGCTTATTGCTGGCCTCCAAATTGTCGTAATAAGCTTTGCGGTGGTGTTCGATCGTGTATGCCAACGCGATGAGGCTTGGCTCGCCGAGGCTTTGTGCCAACGCTTTTTCGCACAGCGCTCGTCCTATGCGCCCGTTCCCATCCTCAAACGGATGAATGCTCTCAAAATATAGATGTGTTATCCCGGCACGCGTCAGAGCCGGAAGCGGTGTCTTGCCTTTGGGCGATGTAGCGTTGAACCAAGCGGTGAAGGCGTCCATTTCGGATTTCACACGCGTGGACGGTGGTGCTTCGAAATGCACTTTGGGCCTATCCAACCGACTGGAAACGATCTGCATGGCATCCGTGTGCTGGCGATACTTGCCGATGGCCTCAACGCGCCGTTCGCCCGACATCACCATCTTGTGCCAAGCGCATAGGGTCGTATGGGAGAGCTGATCGGCAAAATGCAAGTACACATCGGCCATCATTTCCGCGATGCCGCGCTCGGCAGGCGGAATGCGTCTCGCCTCGCTGCCCAGACCAAGTTGCTGACGCAAAGATGATTGCAGCGACTCGCGGCTAAGATACTCCCCCTCGATCGCGGATGTTTTTAAGGCCTCTTCGCTGATGAGATCTATACGAATCTGGTTGCGGTCATCCGAATCGACATGACGAAAAACACCCAAAAACTCACCCGATCGCAACAGGAATTCGCTTTCCAGTGGTTCCAATGCTTTTTTGTCGTAGATAAAATTCGGCCAGTCAGCCTGCTCCCAATTCCATGCCATGAGCGATAGAACACCTTTCTATAACTCATAATGTCATAAAATATGAGCTATAACAATCCTCTCTATGCCTCAGAAGAGGGGTTTCGCACCTGTACTGGCAAGGGCGAGGTCTCTCGAGCCTCAGCGCTTCGATTTTACACCCGCCGCGCCGATCCTTGTCTGCATTGGGCCGCTATTGCCCAACTCGCATCACCGGAAAACCTCAATGCGTAGATCTGGCGACATCGGAAACTCCTTTCAGCTGAGCCTAGCGTGAGCAGATGGTGCGCTACGGGCGATGCCTCAGTCGTTTTGTAGGCTTGCTCAAAGGCCAAATCCTGCCACCTGACCTTTGAAAAGAAGCGGAAAAGCAGACTCTCAGATCCCGAAAATGAAGACGGGAAAGAAACCCGTTTGCACGGCCGTTTCATCCGGCACCGGTTGCCCTCAATCGCCGTCTTCGCGATCCCGGCCCGGCTTGCCTCGCAGCGCTCGCCTGAGCAGCACCGCTTGCGCGCCATGCAGGGATGCTTGCCGGCAATTGCGCCGGATGAACGGTCCGCGCTTCCGGACGGGTCTTCGGGGAGACGACGGATGCCGGAACGAAGGCTGTTTCAAAAATGGCGGCCTCATCAGTTTCGGGTATCTGTTCCTGCTGGGAAAGTTGGAATTGCATTAATTGGCCTCACCGCGCTTGATTTTGGCAGCGTGGTCTTCTCTCTGAGCCTCACGACACTGCTTTTGAGTGTCATCCCGTTTCAGTAAATGCGGCCGGTTTCTCTCGGGCAATCCGTTCTTTCCTTCGGTTTTGCTGCGGTCTGAACCGGACGCCATTCGATCCAAGGCCGCTTCGCGCCGCGTGGCGGCCAAAGCCTGTGCGTCTCGCAAGGCGGGTCCGCGTCTGCCGCAACGCCGTGCCGGCGTTTCGTCTTGCCGCAAACCAGCCCCGCTCTTCGCACAGGCTCTGGACCTTGGGTCTCACTGCTTGCCCGGTTCTT
>JANOYJ010000398.1:0-6847 GCA_031428815.1 Phyllobacterium sp. | reverse complement strand
CGCCGCAAGCAGCGTCGTTTCAAAAATACCGGCATGATCGGGGCCAAGCGATAAGCCTTCAATGCGATTGACCGCCGTCGCGAGCACTTTGAGCGCCGTGCCTTGGGCGTTCCAACTTGCGGCAATCCTGTCGATCATATCGAGCTGCGTCGGTGCGAAATGACCGGAGAACAATACGGCGAGTTTCACGCCCAGTTGTTCCATGCGCGATAGGGTGAAGGTGAGCTGCGCTTCAATTTCGTCATGGCCCGGCATCATAATGGTCCAAGGGTAAGCGCCATGCCCACCACCCGTGCCATAATAGAGCGGCGGATAGACGAGGCCGCCGTCTTTGGATGCCGCTCCTAAACAAATGCCATGTGCCGTCAACGCATCAAGCCCGACGGGCAGATGCTCGCAATGCCATTCGATTGTGCCGAGCGGGAGATAGGCGACAGGTCTTTCTGAGAGACGTTCACGGATTTGATAGGGCAAGAGATATTCAAGCCGGTGAGGGTTGGACGTCTCGTTATTGACCGGGATCATGCTTTCCTCTTTCGACCGTTTATCTCACCACACTTGTCTGGTGCTTGCGCGCTTTTGCAAGCGTCATTCTTGAGCAAAACCAATCAGGGTCAAGTGGCGAGGTTTTCGCGGGTGAACAGTCGCATGGTGGTATTCGACGGGTAGGGCGGTTCCAGCCATTTGGTTTCGGTATAGCCAAAATGATGCATGAGGACGTCAATGGCAAACCGTGCCTGTTGTTCGGGATATTGGTCAATTGCCAAGGTCATGGTGCCGTCGCGGAGCAGTTCGCGGGAATCATCGGTCAACTCATGTCCGATGAAGATTGGCGGGTGGTCGGGGAGAACGGCTTTAATAGCCCGGCCGCAGGCAAGATTGGCGGCCCCCACATTATATACTCCGGCAACCCGACCATGCGACTGAAAGCAACGCCGAAGGAGAATTTCAGACAAATTTGAATCATCGCCCCCCTCCAACACTTCAGTCACCGACAGATGCGGTGCGTATTCAGCTAAGCCATCCTGAAGGCCCCGTACGCGGTCGGCATGGGCAAGAAAGCCAAAATGATGGCAAAGTGCAATAATCGGCCCCGCTTCCTTAATCGCCCATGCCATGACCTGCCCCGCCATGCGGCCCGCCGAGTAATGGTTGATCCCTGCATAGGCGAGGCGCTTGGATTCCGGCAAATCCGAAAATATGCAAATGAGCGGAACGCCCCGGTCTCGCGTACGCTCGATTGCAGCATGTATCAGGGGGTGGTCCTGCGTATACATGACCAATCCATCGCACTTTGTTTCATCAATAGCGCGTGCAACGACGTTGGGATTGTCGGATTTCAGAATAGTCCGCTGGATGATAACCGACTTGTCAATCCGCTCGGATTGTCGTGTAAATTCGCGATTGAGGCGGGCAATCAAGGGAAGTTCAGGCCGCGCGAGTAACGCTTCGATCCGTAGAATGCGGTGATGCGAGGGCGGCAGAATACGCTTCAAATTAAGCGTACGCGCAGCGTTCAAGACTTTTTCGGCGGTCTTATCGCTCACATTGCCGCGCTCGTTCAAAACCCGGTCAACGGTTGCAATGCCGAGGCCGGTCAGTTCGGCAATGTCTTGCAGCCGTGATTTCTTTTTAGGCAGTCTGTCCGGCAAGTCGGGCGGTCCTTTCAACATCTTTGAATGGCTCGTCTTTGTGCATGTAAGTTCACGTAACAGCGTGCATCTTTGATGGAAAAACATCAACATCTTGCAGCGTCGAACGCGCTGTCGCGCTAGTTTTAACTCGAACTGTTGCGCCCACTTTATTATTGGTCAATAGTTTTTACCATTCGGAATTTCGGGAGGATTTCATGCAGACGACATTTGCAGGCAAACGCAATAAGCGCGGTGACTGGAAGCCCGAACATCCCATCGAGCAGCCCAGGATTTGGAGTCCTGCGGGCTTCTTGAAATTCATATTTGGTTACCCGGGTTATCTGTTTCCATGGGGGGTCATTTACATGGCTTTCCCCATCATCACCTGGCTCTATTTGACGCCGCCGATGGAGGAGATGAAGACGTTTCAGGTTGGCTGGGTCACTTATCTTCTGATCCGCAACGCGGCGATGATTTTGCTGTGGGCGGGCGCTTGGCATGTTTGGCTGCATGTGAAGAAAGCGCAAGGCACTGATTTCAAATATTCCAATAAATGGCTGGCGCGCGACAACCCGCTGTTTTTGTTCAAAAACCAACTGCTTGACAATATGTTCTGGACCTTTGCGAGCGCAGTGCCGATCTGGACGGCGTTCGAGGCCGTGACGCTTTGGGGCTATGCCAATGATTATTTTCCCTATGTCGACTGGCGGACCCATCCGATTTATTGCACGCTCTTGATGCTATTGATCCCGATCATCCGCGAGGTGCATTTCTACTTCATTCATCGTCTGATCCATTGGGGTCCACTGTATAATCATGTGCATCGTCTGCATCACAACAATGTCGATGTCGGACCCTTTACCGGCCTGTCCATGCATCCGGTTGAACATTTTCTCTACTGGACGGGCGTGTTGGTTCATTTTATCATTCCATCGCACCCCATCCATGCGCTGTTTCATATCCAACACGCGGCCCTTTCGCCGGTGCAAGGCCATGCCGGGTTCTCAAAGGTGGTGTTAATTGAGGGAGTTGAAGTGGAGACGGGTGATTTCTTCCACTATCTCCATCACAAATATTTCGAGTGTAATTACGGCGGTGACGGACCGGTTATGCTCGACAAGGTGTTTGGGACTTTTCATAACGGCACGGACCAAGCGACCGACGAAATGAACGAGCGGTTCCTCGCCCGGGCCAAACAGAAACAGGCAGGCGGCGGCTGAGCGATGAAATACCGGAAATTTGGCAAGACCGGCTGGGAGGTTTCCGAGATCGCTTTTGGCGCGTGGCAGATTGGCGGCGACTGGGGCAAGGTCGACGACAAGCAATCCATCGACACGCTGCACTATGCGTTCGACAAGGGCATCAACTTCGTCGACACCGCCGAACTTTACGGACGCGGTCACAGCGAGGAAGTGATTGGCGAAGCGTTACGGCAATGGAAAGGCAGCAAAATTTATATTGCCACCAAGGCGCAACCGATCACCTGGCCAAGTCCCGATGAAGACAATCCAGCGATGCGCGGACGCTATCCGGCATGGTATCTGCGCGATAATGTCGAGAAATCACTAAAGCGGCTTGGTGTTGAGCGACTTGATCTCTTCCAATTGCATTGTTGGCTGAAAGACGGATTGTCGTCTCTCGATTGGTTGGAAACGCTGAATGATCTACGGCGAGAGGGTAAGATTGACCATATCGGCGTATCGCTCCGCGACTTCCGGCCCGATGAGGGCGTTGATTTGGCAAGGTTTGGATTGGTGGATTCAATTCAAGTTGTCTTCAACATGTTTGAGCAACGCCCGGCCGGCGATTTGTTCAAAGCGGGTGGTGAGACGAAAACCGCCTTCATCGCACGCGTGCCGTTGGATTCCGGCTCGCTGGTCGGCCATTGGGCCGCTGACAGCTATGCTTCGTTCGAGCCGGGTTCGCAGCCGCATTCGATGTTTCGCGGTGAGCGGTTTGCCGAAACATTCTCGCGCATTCAGAAACTAAAGGCGCTGTGCAGCCCTTACTATCCGAGCCTTGCGGAGGCCGCGATGCGCTTTGTTCTAAGCGAGAAGGACTTGTCGACACTGATACCGGGGATGAAAAACCGGGCGGAAGTTGATATGAATATCGCCTATTCAGATGGAGCGGCATTTCCAGCGGAGCTCAAGGTGCAATTGCCCGCACATGGCTGGATCAGGAATTATTACCAGTGAAATTTGGGAATTTTGGTAGCGGGAGAGGGACTCGAACCCCCGACACGCGGATTATGATTCCGCTGCTCTAACCGGCTGAGCTACCCCGCCACAAAGATGAGCCTGACGGCCCGACCTTTAGAAGTCGCGGGGATATAGTGCGCCCGAGCGAGGGCTGTCAAGCATAATGGCATGGAAGAAAATAGCGTGGCGTCGATAACTATCCACGGCAGCACTGCTTGTTTGTCAGCGTCCAAGAGTTTATGCCGGTTTCAACTTTTCTAAATCAGGTTTAGGTGCATGATTCCGCGTATTGCTGTGGTGGGGTGTGGGTATTGGGGCGGTAATCATGTCCGCACATTAAAGTCGCTTGGCGCACTTTTCGGCGTGTCGGATATTAATGCTGCCCGGGCGGAAGGGTTTGCCAAGGATAACAATTGCTTGGCGCTGGATGTCGAAGAGGTCTTTTCCCATCCCGAAGTTGATGCGCTTGTCTTGGCTCTGCCGCCGCAATATCATTCTGAATGCGCGATCAAGGCGATGGAGAATGGTAAGGACGTGCTGGTCGAGAAGCCGATAGCACTAACCGTTCCCGATGCTGAACGCGCGGTTGCCGTGGCGAAAGAGACCAAGCGGGTTTTTATGGTTGGTCATGTGCTGCGCTTTCACCCCGCGTTTGAGAAGTTGATGGCGCTGATTTCGGCCGGTGAATTGGGCGAGGTCAAATATATCCACTCACACCGGCTCGGACTTGGCAAGTTTCATACGGAAAACGATGCGCTCTGGGATTTGGCCCCGCATGATTTGTCAATGATCTTAGCCATTACGGGCACTGAGCCGAGCGAAGTTCACGGCGAAGGATCGGCGCTGCTCGACCATTTGTCGGACTTCGCGCATCTTCATATGAAGTTTCCAAATGGCATTCGAAGCCACTTGTTCGCCTCGCGCCTGAACCCCTATCGCGAGCGGCGCTTAACTGTTGTTGGCACCAAGGCGATGGCGGTGTTTGATGACGGGGAGCGCTGGGATAAGAAGCTCGCCGTTTATCGTCATGCGGTTTGGCAGGACAGCGGGCAATGGGCGTTTACGGCGAATGAACCCACCTACGTTCATGTCACTGAGGCCATGCCGCTCACCCGTGAATGCGAGCATTTCATCCGCGCTATTCAGACCCGCGAAGAGCCTCGCACGAATGGCGAGGAGGCCGTGCGAGTGCTCAGGATTTTGACGGCCGGCACTGTCACCCACGATTGATTGGAGCGCATGATTGATTGGCAATCACTTGCCGTTACATTCATCCGCATTCTTTGATAGGCTCATCACTGGTAAAGAATAGGAGACGGGACTAAACACCCGTCGCAAGACCGGTTCAACCGGCAAAAATTTGTGATTCGGGGTTAGGATGCAGTTTATCGATCTTGGGGCGCAGCGGGCGCGGATCAGCGACAAAATTGATGCGGCAGTCAAGAAGGTCATCGCGGATGGCCGCTATATTCTTGGGCCGGAAGTCGCGGAATTTGAAAAGCGTTTGGGCGAGTATATCGGCGTTGAGCATGTGATCGCCTGTGCTAATGGCACGGACGCGTTGCTTTTGCCTTTGAAGGCTTATGACATTGGACGCGGCGATGCGGTATTTTGCCCGAGCTTTACATTTGCTGCAACGGCAGAGGTCGTGGCTTTGACAGGTGCCGAGCCTGTGTTTGTCGATATTGATCCCGATACCTACAATTTGAATATCGCCCAGCTGGATGCAGCGATTAAGGCGATCAAAGCCGAGGGCCGATTAACACCCAAAGCGATTATCCCGGTCGATCTGTTTGGTCTTTCCGCGGACTATGAGTCAATTATGAAGCTGGCTGCCAAGCATGATTTGCTCGTTGTGGAAGACGCCGCTCAGAGCATTGGCGGGCGCAAGGATAACCGTATGTGTGGTGCATTCGGTCATGTGGCGGGCACATCGTTTTATCCAGCCAAGCCCCTTGGCTGCTATGGCGATGGCGGGGCGATGTTTACCAATGATGCGGCGTTGGCAGAGAAGCTGCGTTCCTATGCGTTCCATGGCAGGGGTGCGCATCAATATGACAATATTCATGTCGGCATCAATTCACGGCTTGATACTTTGCAGGCAGCGATTCTCTTGGAGAAACTCGCCATCCTTCCAGACGAGATGGATGCGCGGCAACGGGTGGCGGAGCGTTATAATGCAGGACTCGCGCCCTTCGTCAAAGTGCCGGAAACGCCCGCCGGACATCGCTCGGCTTGGGCGCAATATGCGATTGAGTCAGATGACCGCGATGCGTTGAAATCGCATTTGCAAGAAAACGGCATTCCGTCCGTGATCTATTATGTGAAGCCTTTGCATCAGCAGGTGGCCTACGCGCATTTCCCGATCGCACCGGGTGGATTGCCCGTGTCAGAAAGTCTCCCGGAACGGATTTTATGTCTGCCGATGCACCCGTATTTGACCGACGCCGACCAAGACCGGATTATTGATTGCGTGGCCGAGTTCCATGCGAAAGCCGAGCCAAAGCGGGCGAGAGCGTAGCAATATAGCTAGGCTTGGCGCTGCGCGTCAAACACAATTGCCTGAATACTGCACTCGATTGCTCCTTGCCCGAAGCGCTTTTTCAGTGCAGACGCCGCTTGAGCAGTGACTTTATCAAGCCCTTGCGGATCGCGTGTTTCGATCTCCCCGCGTAGCGGTGTTCCTTGGCAGAGACCAAAAGCGACCTCTTCGGCGGTTCGTCCTTGGCTCTTTTTGGCAACATGTTCGAAGGTTATTCTTTCAAATCCAGCCTCTCTCAGCGTCCCGGTAATCGTATCGGTATCGAAATAGCCGAACGGCATTCGACGAAAAAACTGAGGCGCATTGTCAGGAAAGCACGCAGCGACGGCTTGATCGACAACATCGGAAAACGCGTTGAGTTCCAAGCGGTCCCAGACATTGAAAACGAAATGCCCGCCGGGCGCTAAGACGCGATACGCTTCCCGATAGGCTTTGAGCTTATCGGGGAAAAACATAACCCCGAACTGACA
>JANOYJ010000397.1:0-9170 GCA_031428815.1 Phyllobacterium sp. | reverse complement strand
CCTTTTCATTGGTTAAACCACCTGTCCATGCAGGTCATAGGCGTCGCTGCGCTCGATTTTGACTGTCACGATATCACCCACCCGCACGGGGCGGCGAGCAACTACATGCACCGATCCGTCAATCTCCGGCGCGTCATATTTTGTGCGTCCGGTGGCTGATGTGCCCTCAACCTTATCGATGATGACGGGCAGGCGTTGGCCGACCTTCTTCTTGAGGATGGAGGATGAGACCTTCTGCTGACGCTCCATGAAGCGGCGGTAGCGAGATTCTTTCACTTCCTCCGGCACCAATTCGAGGCCGAGATCATTGGCTTTCGCGCCACGCACGGGTTCGTATTTGAAGGCCCCGGCACGGTCGATTTTGGCGCTGTCGACCCAGTCGAGCAGCATCTCGAAATCTTCTTCCGTCTCACCGGGGAAGCCAACGATGAAGGTCGAGCGGACGGCCAAATCCGGGCAGGTTTCCCGCCATTTGCTGATGCGCTCAAAAGTTTTGCCCTGATGGGCGGGGCGCTTCATGTTTTTCAAGACAGTCGGGCTCGCATGCTGAAACGGGATGTCGAGATAGGGCAGAATTTTGCCATCGGCCATCAGCGGAATAACATCATCGACATGCGGGTAGGGATAGACATAGTGCATGCGTACCCAGACGCCCATGTCACCCAGTTCGCGCGACAGGTCTAGGAATTTGGCCTTCACGGTGCGGTCCTGAAACTGGCTTTCGGCATATCGGATATCGAGGCCATAGGCGCTGGTATCCTGTGAAATGACGAGGATTTCCTTGACGCCAGCCGCAACCAGCTTCTCCGCCTCCTTCAGCACATCACCGATAGGCCGCGAGACGAGATCGCCGCGCAGCGATGGGATGATACAAAACGAGCAGCGATTGGAGCAGCCTTCGGAGATTTTCAAATAAGCGTAGTGGCGCGGTGTCAGTTTGACGCCTTGCGCTGGAACTAAATCCATAAACGGATCATGCAAGGGCGGGGCGGCCTCATGCACGGCCGACATGACGCTTTCATAGGCTTGCGGGCCCGTGATCGCAAGAACATTGGGGTGACGTTGACGGATGACGTCCGGCTCCGCACCGAGGCAACCGGTGACTATGACCCTGCCGTTTTCGGAGAGCGCGGCACCGATGGCATCGAGCGATTCATCGCGGGCGGAATCGAGAAATCCGCAGGTGTTCACAATCACCATATCCGCGCCGTCGTGCTTGCGGGTAATGTCATACCCTTCAGCGCGTAACCGCGTGATAATCCGTTCGGAATCCACCAAGGCCTTGGGGCAACCGAGCGAGACAAAGGAAATGCGGGGGGCGTTCATCAATATTCCTCAGATAGTTTTGCGGCGGGTTAGCATGGTTTGGGAAATTGTGTAAGCTTCCTATATGCGTATCAGGAGCTGACAATGACCGACATTAAAATCAAATCCCTCGCCCACGCCGCCTTGAAGGTCAAAGACCTCGACCGTTCGCTGGCGTTTTACCGGGATACGCTCGGTTTTAAGGAGATGATGCGCATCAACAATGCGGATGGCTCGCTCTTGCTTGTGTATTTACGGATGACTGACGACCAGTTCATCGAAATATTTCCCGGCGGGGAGGGCGATGTTGCTCCGGGCTGGAATGCCAATGCAATCAATCACTTCTGCCTCGAAGTTGCGGATATTCATGCGACGGCAACCGCGCTCAGGGAGCGCAATATCACGTTTCTGCACGAGCCAAAAGTTGGGCTCGATGGGAATTGGCAATGCTGGATCGGTGATCCGGACGGCAACCGCATTGAGTTTATGCAAATGATGCCGGGCTGTATGCAGGAAGTGGCGATTGAGAGGTTGCGGCAAGCGTGACGATACAGGCGTCAATTGATGATGCGGAGCGCGGCGATGGGTTGGCAATCCCGGCGTTTGCCTTTGACAACTCTTATGCCCGCCTGCTGGAGGGTCTCTATCTTGAGGTCGGCCCGACAAAGGTCGTTGCGCCGTGCGTGATCAAATTCAACCACGCGCTCGCAGAAGAACTGGGCCTGAAACTTGACGACTTGAGTGACGAGGCGAGGGCGGCGATCTTCTCGGGTAATTTGATACCCGCTGGCGCAGAACCTCTTGCCATGGCCTATGCCGGACATCAGTTTGGCCATTTCTCACCCCAACTGGGCGATGGACGGGCGGTCCTTTTAGGTGAGGTGATTGACCAAAATGGCATACGCCGCGACCTTCAATTGAAGGGCGCTGGTCAAACACCGTTTTCGAGGCGCGGCGACGGGCGGGCTGCGCTTGGTCCGGTCTTGCGCGAATACATTGTGTCGGAGGCGATGCACGCGCTGGGTATTCCCGCGACACGGGCCTTAGCAGTAGTTCTGACGGGAGAGCGGGTGCAGCGCGAGACGGGCAAGCCCGGTGCGGTGTTTACGCGGGTGGCAGCGAGCCATATCCGGGTTGGAACCTTTCAGTTTTTTGCGGCGAGGGGAGATGTGGCCTCGGTCAAGCGCCTCGCCGACTACGCGATTGACCGGCATTATCCGGACGTCAAAAACACTGAGCGCCCCTATCTCGCCTTTCTCGACGCCGTTATGGAGCGGCAAGCCAACTTGATTGCGCGTTGGATGGGCGTTGGTTTCATCCATGGCGTGATGAATACTGACAATATGGCGATTTCCGGCGAGACGATTGACTTCGGCCCTTGTGCCTTTCTCGACATTTACGACCCGAACAAAGTGTTTTCTTCAATCGATGAGCAGGGTCGGTATGCGTATTCTAACCAAAGCGGCATCGCGCAGTGGAATTTGGCGCGGCTCGCTGAAACTCTGGTGGCGCTGATTGATCCGGATCAACAGACGGCGATCGATCTGGCCAATGAACTGATTATCGCGTTTCCCGAACGCTTTGAACGTCACTGGCTCGCCGTGATGCGGCACAAACTGGGCCTCTCAACCGAGGATACGGGCGATAAAACGCTGATTGAGGCTTGGTTGACCTTACTTCACACCAACAATATGGACTTCACCATCAGCTTCCGCCAGCTGTGCGACGCGTCAGCAGATGCGATTGCCAGGGACGCGCTGCGCGAAGCCTTCACCGATCTCGCTGCCTTCGATGCATGGTTCAACATTTGGCAATTGCGCCTCTCCAACGACTCGCTTGCCCCGAATGCCCGCATCAGCCTCATGCGACATTCCAACCCCGCTTTCATCCCCCGCAACCACCGCATCGAGCAAGCGATACGGGCGGCGGAAGATGAAGGCGACTTTGCGCTGTTTCATGAGTTGGGAAAAGTGTTGGAAAAGCCTTATGAGGACCGGCCGGAGTTCATGCAGTATCGTTATGGGCCTGGCGAAGGCGAGGAAGTCACGCGCACATTTTGCGGGACGTAAGTTTGGCGGAGGGGGTGGGATTCGAACCCACGGTACGGTTTCCCGCACGACGGTTTTCAAGACCGTTGCCTTAAACCACTCGGCCACCCCTCCTGATGGCACGCCTCTTGCGCAGAAATGACGGCAAATGCAAGAGGAAAGGGCTGGAGAACGTCGCTTGGTATGCCTTGCCACAGTTTTGTCTTCGAACCGCCACAATGTTTTAATTCAACGTCAAGCAATAATGTCTACATAAACGGGCTGTCTATGAACGGCTTGTGTCGCAGGGGGCTCGCGACAGATGTGTTTGAGGGAACAGATTTTGACCGACATGAAAACGGTGCTGCGAAGCAAAACCTCGAAGCATGGAGCACTTGCCCGTTTAATTTCCGGTCTTTCCGTTTTGGCGTTCGTCGCTGGCTGTGCGACAGAACCCGTCAAAGTCGTGCAAAAGACGAAAGCCAAATCAAAAGAATATTTTTCCGAAGTGGAATATGGCGTTAAAGCCAGCCCGCGCGTTATTGCGGCTGCTTTGCATTTACCAGGTGTCCGTTCGCGTATGCCGCGCGGTGGCGGGCGTGAGCAGATCGGCAAACCCTATAAGATTCGTGGAAAGTGGTATTATCCGAAGGAAGATTTTGGCTATAACCGCAAAGGCACAGCCTCTTGGTATGGCGATGCATTTCATGGCCGTAAAACAGCTAATGGCGAAGTTTACGATATGCAGCAATTGTCGGCGGCCCATCCGACCATGCCTCTGCCGAGCTATGCTAAAGTCACCAATCTTAAGAATGGTAATTCGGTGATTGTGCGGGTCAATGATCGTGGGCCTTATGCGCATAACCGTTTGATCGATATGTCGAAGCGCGCCGCTCAGCTTTTGGATTATACCAGCAGCGGGACTGCGCAAGTGCAGGTTACTTACGTTGGCCGTGCGCCGGTCAATGGCAATGATGACCAATATCTGATGGCCTCGTTCCGACCGGGCGACGGTGGCGCTGTTCCGGGCGATGCTATGCAACCCAATATTATGGTCGCAATGGCGGGCCCCACGCCAAGATCTCAAGCGTTTAATCAGGAGCCAATCTTTGAAGGCGAACAGCCGGTGGTGGCCGCGATGTCTGCGCAGGACCCGTTTGCTTTGATGGAAGATGCGACCATCCCACACTTCGGGCCTGTTGTGCCGGACAAGCCTTATTTTGACCCGATGACCGGTGCGCCCGCCGCAGCGCGCGGCGAACCAATGAGCACGGGTATATTGGTATCCTCCTATGCAAGCGAGCGCGTCGCCAGTGCCTACTCTGTCGATTCACCGTTCTCTGTCATGGGCCTTTCAGAAAAGCGCATCCAAGCCTCTTGGAAAGACAAAGCCGGTTCGGATTTAAGTCTTGATGGGGAATATGTCTTGCTCGGCAGTTTTTCTTCCGAGGAGGCGAAACGTCTTTCCAGTGAAATGGCGGACTTTGGACAGATCACCGGGGAAAAAGACGGCCAAAGTATTGCCTTGTCGCTTCGCGCCGATGGCCGGATGGATATTGATGCCCTGCTTGAGAAGAGCTGGAAACTTGGTGCCAATGACGCCTTCGTCGTCCGAGAGTAAAAGTCTGACAATTTCTCTTCGGTTTCGAATGCTTGTTGAGGCGCAGGCATTGTCCGTGTATACTTCTTCATGTCGGGGCTGACATAAGATTGGGCTTGGGACCATGAAACTTTTCGTGGGGCTTCTTCTAGTTGGTATGCAGCTTGCGACGACGCAGAGTTTTGCATCGGAATTGTTCGAGACCAAAGCCAAGCAGGCTTTTTTGATGGATGCCGATACCGGCACCATCTTGTTTGAAAAAGATTCCGACAAACCCGTCCCACCTGCGTCGCTTTCCAAATTAATGACGATGGAAATGGTTTTCCATTCCATTCGAACTGGTGAGCACAGTGTCGACGATATGATCCATATCAGCGAGAATGCTTGGAGGACCGGCGGCGCAGGCTCAGGCGGCTCGACTATGTTCGCTAAATTGGATTCTGACATCAAACTTAATGACCTTATTCATGCCGTCATCATTCAGTCTGCCAATGACGCCTGTATCGCCATCGCCGAGGCCTTTTCTGGTAGCGAGGAGAACTTTGCAAAGGCTATGACCGCGCGGGCAACACAAATTGGTATGACGCGTTCCGTGTTCAAGAATTCCACAGGACTTCCAGCGGAAGGTCAAAAAGTCACAATGCGGGATCTTGCCACCTTGGCCCGTCATATTTGGAAACAATATCCAGACTTCTATCCGATTTACGGACAACGTGAATTTGAGTGGAATAAGATTAAACAGCGCAACCGCAATCCATTGCTGGCGATGAATATTGGTGCGGACGGCATGAAGACCGGCTTCACCGAGGAATCCGGCTACGCGATGGTTGGGTCGTCTTCGAGGGAAGGTCGCCGTCTGTTCATGGCGCTGAGCGGGATGGCGTCGGAGCGCGAGCGGGCGGAAGAGGGCCGCAAAATGCTGGAATGGGGTATTCGTGCGTTCGAAAAGCGCGACTTATTTAAAGAGGGTGAGGTCATCGGCGAGGCGTCGGTTTTTGGTGGTTCGAAAAGTTCAGTTCCGCTGGTGGCCAAAGGACGCCTGTCAATTTTCGTGCCTGTGGCAAATGCCGATCAGCTCAAGGCGAGAGTTGTCTATCAGGGCCCTGTCGCAGCACCGATCGAGCTTGGTGCAGAGGTTGGCCTGCTGAAAGTATTTATTGGCGACCGGCTGTTCCAAGAACTACCGGTATATGCAGGCGAGGCGGTTGAGGTGGGAAATTTGCGACAACGGGCCGAAAGTGCGGCCTATGAGCTGATGACAGGCTGGTTGCGCGCGCTTTAGGGGGTTCATCCCCCTGCGGTTTGATGTATTGCGTTGAGCATTGCTCGCGACAAATCTATCGTGGGGTGACATTTATCTCATGGAGCCGGCTTGCGCGGTTTATTCATCACATTTGAAGGCGGCGAAGGGGCGGGGAAATCCACTCAAATCAAGCGTTTGGCCGAAGTACTTGAAGCGCGCGGGCTTGACGTCCTCGTGACACGTGAACCCGGTGGCTCGCCGGGCGCTGAGGCGGTGCGACATGTATTGCTTTCGGGTGCCGCCGAGCCGATGGGCTTGCCGATGGAGGCAATACTTTTTGCGGCGGCGCGAAGCGATCATGTCGAACAAGTGATCCGTCCTGCAGTCGAGCAGGGAACCATCGTGCTCTGCGACCGATTCATGGATTCCAGCCGCGTCTATCAGGGCATGGCAACGGGGCTTTCCAAGGAATTTCTAAGCGAACTTGAGCATGTTACAGTCAATGGTATGATCCCGGATTTGTCCCTGATACTCGATCTCGATCCGGAGGAGGGTCTGCGACGCGCTGCGGCGCGTCGTGAAGGCCCTGCCGACCGCTATGAAAAAGAAGCACTGGCACTGCATAAAAAGCGGCGCGAAGCGTTTCTCAGTATCCAAAAAAAAGAGCCCAAACGCTGCAAGATAATCAATGCGGGGGACGAGCCCGATCTGGTGGCAAAAAGTATCATGAAAGCCGTGACAGAATTAGTGAAGAGCCGCCAAGCCAAGACGGAGAAACCCGCCAATGGCTGAATTTGATGTTCCCGAGCAACATGACACACTCCCAGGCGTTGCTGCGCCGATGCTTACGCGTGAAATTGTGGGCCATGAGAAGCAATCCGCATTACTGGCGACTTCTTATCAAACGGGTCGCCTGCATCATGCCTTGATGTTCGAAGGTCTCGCCGGCATTGGCAAGGCAAGCCTGGCGTTTCATTTGGCACAACATTTGATCGCCCATCCGTTTGCCCATGATGCACCGGCAAACTTTGAGACCTTATCGCAAGACAGCGATGATTTCCGGCAATTGGTCAATGGAACGCATCTTCAGGTTCTGCATCTGTCGCGACCGTTTGATCCGAAGACCGAAAAATTCAAGACGATGGTGACGGTGGATGAAATCCGCCGGATTAATCACTTTCTATCACGTACCAATACGGGTGCTGGCTATCGTGTTGTCATCATAGACCCGATCAATGACATGAATGCCAACGCTGCCAATGCGCTGCTCAAAAACCTGGAAGAGCCGCCCGGCCGGACGCTTTTTATTCTGATTGCGCATTCGGCGGGACGTATCCTGCCGACAATTCGCTCGCGCTGTCAGATCGTGCATTTGAGTTCACTGTCTGACAATGACTTGAAGCAAGCCATTGCCCAAGCGTCGGTCAGCAACAAAATCAGCGACGCCGACCTCGACCGGCTTGCGACACTCTCCGAAGGCAGTGTCCGGCGGGCGCTGATGCTAAGCGGATTTGGCGGATTGGAAGTCACTGATACCGCAGACAAGCTGATTGCTGAATCAGTGTTTGACATCGATAAGGCGGGGAAACTTGGTGACGCAATGACACCACGCGAGGCGGATATTCAGTATCAATTGCTGATCGACCATCTGTTGCAACGGGTCGCCAAAGCCGCGCTGCGACATGGCGAGGCAAATGACACTGGCCGTGCGGAAAGCATGGCACGACATTACGGGCAGACCCGGCAAATGCTCTCTGAGGCGCAAGCCTTCAACCTCGATCGCAAGCAGACTATATTCGGGCTCATCTCGGCGCTGCGAGAGAAAACTCAAGCAGGGCTTCTGTAGCTTTCTTTAGCTGCTTGGTTTATTTGGCAATCAATTGAATATGAGACACGTTTGAGCATGCGCGAAAAATTTTACATCACAACACCGATATTTTATCCAAACGGTGTTCCCCATATCGGTCACGCCTATACGGCGATTGCGACCGATGTTTTAGCGCGGTTTGCTCGGCTTGAGGGGAAGGATGTGTTCTTCTTGTCCGGCACGGATGAGCATGGCCAGAAGATGCTGCAAACGGCCGTTAGAGAAGGCATTGCGCCAATTGAACTCGCCGACAAAAATTCAGCGGTTTTTCAAAAAATGCTCGCGGTTCTCAATTGCTCTAACGACGATTTCATCCGTACGACCGAGACCCGTCATCGCATCGCTTGCCAAGCAATCTGGGAGAAAATGGTTGCCAATGGCGATATTTATCTCGGCAAATATGGCGGTTGGTATTCGGTACGTCAGGAAGCTTATTTTGAGGAGAGCGAGACAGTACTTGGGGAGGATAAGGTGCGCCGCGAACCATTGGGCTCGCCCGTTGAGTGGGTTGAGGAGGAAAGCTATTATTTCCGGCTCTCAGCCTATGGCGATATGCTGCTGGAACTCTATGAGAACCAACCAGATTTTGTCGGACCAAATGAACGCCGCAACGAAGTCGCAAGTTTTGTGAAATCCGGCCTTCGGGATCTCTCTATTTCCCGCACGACATTTGACTGGGGTATAAAAGTCCCGGGTGATGACGGTCACGTCATGTATGTCTGGGTGGACGCTTTGACTAATTACATCACGGCTGCGGGCTACCCCAATACCAGTGACGATCGCTGGAGCTATTGGCCGGCAATGCACATTATAGGCAAGGACATTGTGCGTTTTCACGCCGTCTATTGGCCGGCGTTCCTGATGTCGGCAGGTCTTGAATTACCGAGGCGCGTATTTGCGCATGGCTTCCTCTACAACAAAGGGGAGAAGATGTCGAAATCGGTCGGCAATGTCATAGACCCGTTTGCACTGGTCGAGCATTACGGACTGGACCAGTTGCGCTACTTCCTGCTGCGCGAAGTGCCTTTCGGGCAGGACGGCTCTTACAGTCATGAGGCGATTGTCAACCGGACCAATGCGGATCTTGCCAATGACCTTGGAAATTTGGCGCAACGCTCGCTGTCGATG
>JANOYJ010000396.1:0-2135 GCA_031428815.1 Phyllobacterium sp. | reverse complement strand
CCCACGTCAAGCCTGACGCCGCGCGAGTTCGAACGGCTTGCCGAAATTATCGACGCGCTCAGCAAGCGCGGCGTTGCTATCATTTATGTCTCGCACAAGCTGGAGGAAGTCTACCGCGTGGCGACCAAAGCCACTGTGCTGCGCGACGGGAAAAAAGACGGCGAAGCGGACCTTGCGGTGACCAAGGAACCTGATCTTGTGGCCATGATGGTGGGCCGAGAATTGGAAGCACATCCACACCGTTCGCATGTGCAAAGCGAAATCGCGCTCGAAGCCAAGGGGCTTGGCCGTGGAAGCGCGGTGCGCGATGTAAGTTTTACCCTGCATCGCGGCGAAGTCCTGTGCATCGCCGGTCTTGTCGGCTCGGGGCGCACTGAGCTCGTCAAGCTGATTGCAGGCGTAGACAAGCCAGATGCGGGAACGGTTCTTATCAAGGGCGCGGCGGCGCATATCGCCAGCCCGCGGGACGCCATCGGCAAGGGCATCGCCCTCCTCCCGGAAGAGCGGAAGAAGGAGGGCATCATTCCCCTTCGCACCATCATTTCCAATGTCGGCCTGCCGAAATTCGGGTTCTTCTCCCGCTTCGGGATCATCAAGGGTGGCGAGGTGCGGGACAATGTTGACCGCCTCGCCAAGAGCGTGAGTCTGAGGCCCCACGACATTGACCGGTCGATCCGGCTGTTCAGCGGCGGCAACCAGCAGAAGGCGATCATCTGCCGCTGGCTGATGGCGCGGTCGCAGGTGCTGATTTTCGACGAGCCGACGCGCGGCATTGATGTTGGCGCCAAGGGCGAAATCTACCAGTTGATCGACGGTCTCGCCGCCGAAGGCCGCTCGATCATCGTCGTGTCGTCGGAACTTCCTGAAATCCTGCGCCTTGCTGACAGGGTGCTGGTGATGCGGCGCGGCCATGCTGAAACCATTTTGGACCGCGCGGATATTTCGGAAGAGACAATCATGCGCTTTGCCATTTCCGGAAACCAAACCCCGCGCGCCGCCTGACGCCGCAAACTGCCTTGGAGCTAATTTCAATGCCCGCAAATGACAAATTGCCCCAGATGCTCCGCTTCGGCCTGCGTGACATGGGCACGCTTTTAGGCCTCGTTATCCTGTGTGTCATCTTCGCCAGCTTAACCGATGTGTTTATGACCAAGCAGAACCTTATCAACATTCTGCAGCAGTCCAGCATTAACGCCTGCATCGCCATCGGCATGACGCTGGTCATCATTTCCGGCGGCATAGACCTTTCCGTCGGCCCGGTCGCCGCGTTGTCCGCCGTGTTGTCTGCGGCGCTTCTAGTGGCGGGCTATCCCATTGCCGTCGCTATTTGCGCGGCGTTGCTGATCGGCATGCTCTGCGGCTTCATCAACGGCGCGCTAATCGCCTATGCCGGCCTACAGCCCTTCATCGTCACGCTCGGCACGCTCAGCCTGTTCCGCGCGATGGCGTTGATATACACCGGCGGCACGCCCGTACTTGGACTGCCGCCGGAATTCCGCGCGCTGATCACATCGCAGATTTGGATATTTCCGGTGCCGGTGGTCATTGTCGCCGTGCTTGCGATTGTTGCCTGGATTGTGCTCAACAAAACGCCGATCGGCGAATATATCCTCGCGGTGGGCGGCAATGAGGAGGCGGCGCGAATCAGCGGCGTTCCCATCGCGCGCACCAAAATCACCGCCTATATCATTTCCGGTTTTCTCGCCTCGCTCGCCGCTGTCATCCTCATCGCCCGCCTCGGCGCGGCGGAGCCGACGCTGGGCAATTTGTGGGAGCTGGAGGCTATCGCCGCAGCCGCGATTGGCGGGGCGTCGTTGATGGGTGGAAAAGGTTCAATTGTCGGCACAATACTTGGTGCCATCGTGCTCGGCGCCATGCGTAATGGCTTGACTCTGTTAAATGTTCAGGCCTTTTATCAATTGCTCGCAACAGGTATCATCATCATTCTCGCAATGTTGGTAGACCGCCTCACGCGCGGCAAGGAATGAATGTGACCTTTGATCCCAGAACTGTTGGTCCGCGTATTCGCATGATGCTCCGCGAAATGACGCCCTCCGAGGCGCGCATCACGGAAATCCTGCTGCGTAGCGCTGCGGACGATTCGATGCCGATGAAGCGGCTGGCGGATGAGGCGG
>JANOYJ010000395.1:0-2791 GCA_031428815.1 Phyllobacterium sp. | reverse complement strand
GTCGATGAAAAAATTGCTTTCGCCAGAGCCAAGACCAAAGCAGTAACTTACCACCTCGACGAAGTAATTCGAATTCACGAAAATAACGCGTATGTTGTATATTCAAAGACAATTTCTGGCCAGTTGCAAACGTCATACGCTGCCCATGCTTTTACAACACTTCAAAACACATTGATCAATTATGAGCTTGTGTCCATTTGCCGACTCTGGGACGCAGCTGACCCGGCTAAAGAGAATATATTGACCATTGCTGGTTTGCTGAAAAATGAAGACGTAATTTTGAAGCTGGTGAATGCCGAGCGGTCCAATTGGCCTAGCCGGATAGATCAAAAATATGCTGAAGAACGCGCCAATGGCATGGATGCAAAAATTCGTCAAACACTGGCGTCGATTGACGCAATAAATGCCTCGCAACAGCTGGCGAGCATGATGAATATCCGTGACAAGCACCTTGCTCATTCGTTGGAGGTCACTCACAGAGAGAAAAAATCAGGACCGGTCGCGCCACTTCGTTATGGAGATGAGACCAAGATTTTGGACCAGACGATTCCAATTGTAGAGCATCTGTATCAGTCAATTAATCAAACCGGCTATTCCTTCGACGACGGGCGAACCTATAGCAAGCGCCACGCTGCGGCCTTTTGGAAGGGCATCAAAGTGTCAGCCTTGGAATGAGCAGGATATGTCAGGATATGAGGCCCGCAGGCCGTCTCGAAGGACACGGGTTTGCGCTCCATGGCCGTCCTTCGAGACGCCGCTGTGCGGCTCCTCGGGATGAGGGCGGAGGGGCTGACCCCCACTGCCGAAAGCCCGTGCCTTGCGCATCCGGCTGCGGCTGATGCAGGAGGAGTTTGCCGCGCGCTACTGTATCCCCCTCGGCACGCTGCGCGACTGGGAGCAGCGGCGGGCGGAGCCGGACAAGACGGCGCCGACATACCTCCGCGTCATCGCCGCCGAGCCGGAGCTTGCCGCGCGGGCGGCGGGTTTGCCTGCACCGGCGGGCCCCCTCACCAGCAATTTCTAAGGCTTGGCAAGCGCCAAACCTAAGAAATTGCGTCCTCCCCCACCAAAAAGGGGGAGGTAAAGCCGCCGTTTTTGCAGTGTCCTTCATCAAAGATTATGCTCCAAAAATCGTAAAACGCCACGGCTTGCTTCCCCCTAGGTGGGGGAAGAAGCAAAAACTTAGGCTTGGCTCTTGCCAAGTCTTAGTTTTGCAGATGAGGGGGACTCGCGGAGTGCGAGGTCGGTTTTTGGGGGACAGAATTCCCCCAAAACACGAATTCCCCCAACAAAATCAATGCCCCGTAAAAATACTCATCCTCCTCGCCCAATCCCATCCCATCATGCCGCCAGTTTGTTTTTGAAACGGAAAGGACGCCATGGACTGGGACGGGGCAATCGAGCGCAACCGCACCGGGCTGATGCGCATTGTTGCTGTGCTGTTCGCCATGGCGGGGATTGCGGCGGGCGGGCGTGTGGCTGTGTTGCCGCGGTCTGTGTATCGCGCGGTGCTTTTGGTCTTGCGGCCCGCTGAGGCGGCGCTGCGGCGGTTGATTATTATTGCGGCGCGGGGGATGGTTTTGTCACAGCGTCCAGCGCGAGGCGCACCGGTCGGGCTTGTCCCGCGTGATGGCGATGCCGCACGCAACCCGTGCTTTGCGCTGCTTGATCCGCTCAAAGATTTTACGCCGTTCGTTCCGCAGCCCGCTGTTGGACCTCTGCCGCGCATCAGCGTTCCGGGGTTTTTCGATCCGGTATTCCTTACGCCAAATATCGCCTCACGCGATGATCTCATCAGTGCCGCGAACCTGTGCCAGCGGCTCAATGCGTTGCATCGTGTGCTGGATAATTTGAAAAGAGAAGCTCGGCGTTTGGCACGCTGGCGGGCGCGGCGTGATGTTGCGCTGACGAACCAAATCCGGCCCCGGCGTCTGTCAACCTTGCGGCCGGGTCGACCGCCGGGATCGCGAAAGCGACCCGTTCACGCGGTTCACGACCTCTTGCGCGAATGCCATGCGCTGGCGCTCGACATCGTGTCGCCGCCGCGAAGCGCTTCCTGACCCCATCCCTTGTCCGCCCTTCGATCTCGCTCAGGAGGTCAGGGGTACGCTATGGTTGTAAGTCTGAGAAAGAACATGCTAAAAGCTGTAGTCAATATTTCCTACTGGATTTCCGTAGTCAATCATGCTAGAGTTTGAATGGGACGAGACGAAACGGCTGAGCAACATCAAAAATCACGGAATTGATTTTGAGGAAGCCAAGCCAGTGTTTGAAGACCTCAACGCGCTCGATGTGTTGGATGGGCGTTTTGACTATGGCGAAGAGCGCTGGGTGATTATTGGTCGCGGCGCGGGCGGGTTGCTCGCGGTTGTCTATGTGGAACGTGATGGTGTCAACCGGATCATTTCCGCGCGATTGGCGACAAAAAAGGAGACGGATGTATATGTTGTCCAAAAAGACGCTTGGAATTGACCCTGAAGCTCTGTCTGAATCTCCAATGACACCAGCCGAGCTTGCCACTGCCAAGCGTCGTCCGCGCGTGTTTATTCTGCGCCGGGCGTTTGATCTCACTCAAGAAGAATTCTCCACCCGCTTTGCCATTCCGCTTGGCACGTTGCGCGATTGGGAGCAGGGGCGCAGTGAGCCGGACGCTACCAGCCAAGCCTATCTCAAAGTCATCGCTGCCGATCCGGAACGGGTGGCAAATGTGGTGGGCAAGAAAGTGGCGTAGCCGACGCTCAATCCTTAAACATCACCCGCAGCGCGTCCGCCTGATCCTTTGGCATGTCGG
>JANOYJ010000394.1:0-5552 GCA_031428815.1 Phyllobacterium sp. | reverse complement strand
AAAGTAAACTTTGCCCGCGGCAACTGCCGCGTCGTCCACTTGTGTCAGCGCCTCATCGGCATTGATCAAATAGAGTGCCAGCGCTGCCGCTTCCGGCCAATCCTTGTCATTTGGGCGAATGTTTCGATGTAAGGCTGCTGTCAACTCTGTCACATCTGCAGCGTCCAACGCCTTGCCATAGAATTCTGCCCGACCATAAAACATTTTTGCCAGATTTTTCATGCGTTTGGGAACGCCAGCATCACCGATGCCAAGCTCACGCAGCGAATGGTCCATGTCCTTGATAAACTCGTCAACCAGCTCCTGTGCGAGTGCTGGAAGCGGTGCGGCAGCGTCTTTGGTTCGACGAAGCAGGAGGACAAGGTGTGCGGATAGGGATTCATAGCGGCCGAGCGGCGTATCGGGGATCATGAAATGTGAATAGAGGTAGGGCTGCCGCGCCGCCGCCACGATTGCCTCATACGACGAAATCGTGATCGCTTCGCTGATCTGGCGCTTGCGGCTAAAAAGATGTTGGAACATTTCACTATTGCTTTCAAACAACGGAAGGCGCTTGCGCCTGCCGTTGCATAGAGGGACAGTCTGGGTTACCGACTGCTTTAGAAAAATTGGCCGCCTGATGAAAGAGGAGATGCCGTTGTCAGGACAGGAATTCAAGACCGGAAAGCGGTTTTCTCTTGCGTTTCAAGGCGCAGCGCTGACATCCGTCCTTATTTTGGGCGGTTGCAACACCAGCGAAACGTTCAAGATGTCGGAAACGATTAACCAAGGTTACGTCGCGGACGCGAATTCCGTTGATCTCGTACCGGTAGGATCGAGCCGTGAACAAGTGCTTTTGGCGCTTGGCACGCCTTCAACCACGGCGACCTTTGACAATGAAGTGTTCTACTACATATCGCAACAACGCAAACGCGGCGCGGCCTTTATGAAAGCCAAGCTCGTATCACAATCAGTGTTGGCAGTGTATTTTGGACCCGATCAAACGGTCGTTAACATTGCGAACTACGGACTTAAGGATGGCCGCGTCTTTGATTTCATCAAGCGCGTTACCCCCACCGGCGGCAAAGACGTCACCTTTATCGGCGGCATTTTGGGCGGTCTGAGCAAAAGCAGCACACCAACATTGAGTGGAAACGATAACAAGGGCGACGTGTACTAAGAGTCATATTGAACTAAGACGTAAAAAACCCGCCTGATCGCTCTGGCGGGTTTTGTTTTGTTCACTCGGTTCTTGATTAGTGCGCCAAAACCGCCAGCAGCAACAAGGCCACAATGTTGGTGATCTTGATGGCAGGGTTCACAGCGGGACCGGCAGTATCCTTGTACGGATCGCCGACGGTATCGCCGGTCACGGAAGCTTTATGGGCTTCCGAACCCTTCATGTGCTTGACGCCATCCTTGTCGACAAAGCCGTCTTCGAAAGATTTCTTCGCGTTGTCCCATGCACCTCCGCCGGAGGTCATGGAGATGGCAACGAAGATACCGTTGACGATGACGCCGAGGAGTGATGCGCCGAGGGCTGCGAAGGCGGAAGCCTTGGAGCCGGAGATTAGCAGAACGCCGAAATAGACCACGATGGGAGCCAAAACCGGCAGCAAGGATGGAATAATCATTTCCTTGATTGCAGCTTTGGTCAGGATGTCCACGGCGCGAGCGTAATCCGGACGGTCGGTTCCGGCCATTATGCCCGGCTTTTCCTTGAACTGACGACGCACTTCTTCCACGATCGAACCGGCGGCGCGACCGACAGCGGTCATTGCAATACCGCCGAAGAGGTAAGGAATGAGGCCGCCGAAGATGAGGCCGGCAACGACGTAAGGATTGGAGAGATCGAAGGAGATTTCACCGATACCCTTGAAATATGGATAGAGGGTCGAACCATCGGCATTTGCTTCAGACACAAAATGCTTCAAATCGTTCGAGTAAGCGGCGAACAATACGAGAGCACCGAGACCGGCAGAGCCAATGGCATAGCCCTTGGTGACGGCCTTGGTGGTGTTGCCGACGGCGTCCAGCGCATCCGTGGCATGACGCACTTCCTTTGGAAGACCGGCCATTTCAGCGATACCGCCTGCATTGTCGGTTACCGGACCGAAGGCATCGAGCGCCACGATCATGCCGGCGAGGCCGATCATGGCGGTGACGGCGATGCCGGTGCCGAACAGACCTGCAAGCTGGTAGGTGGAGATAATGCCGCCAACGATGACGAGAGCCGGAAGTGCGGTTGATTCAAGCGAGACGGCGAGGCCTTGGATCACGTTCGTGCCGTGACCGGTGACGGATGCCTGCGCGATTGAATTAACCGGGCGTTTGCCTGTACCGGTATAATATTCGGTGATGACGACGATCAACGCTGTGACAACGAGCCCGACGATGCCGCAATAGAACAGGTTCCAGCCAGTGATGGCTTTACCGTCGATCACGCCAATTTCGCCCCAGCCAACAGTGAAGCTCGTTGCCGCGCCAATACCAACAATAGACAGGAGGCCCGTAACAATAAGGCCCTTGTAAAGAGCGCCCATGATCGAGCCATTGGAACCGAGCTTAACAAAGAGCGAACCGATGATCGAAGTGATGATGCATGTGCCGCAAATAACCAGCGGGTAGAGCATGACAGCGTCGAGCACATCGGTTCCGGCAAAGAAGATTGCACCAAGAACCATCGTTGCAACGACGGACACGGCATAAGTTTCAAACAAGTCAGCGGCCATACCGGCGCAATCGCCAACATTGTCGCCGACATTATCGGCAATCGTTGCCGGGTTGCGTGGATCATCTTCTGGAATTCCAGCTTCTACCTTGCCGACGAGATCCCCGCCAACATCGGCACCCTTTGTGAAGATACCGCCGCCAAGACGGGCGAATATTGAGATCAGCGAAGCGCCAAAACCAAGCGAGACAAGCGCGTCAATGACAGGGCGATCGTCGGGGAAATAGCCAGCGACTTCGGTCAGGTACCAATAATATATGACAACGCCGAGGAGCGCCAAACCTGCCACCAACATGCCGGTAATCGCTCCGGCCTTGAAGGCAATCTCAAGTCCGCCCGCGAGCGACTTGGATGCTGCTTGGGCGGTACGCACATTGGCGCGGACCGAGACATGCATGCCGATGAATCCGGCAATGCCGGAGAGAACGGCACCTATCAGGAAGCCGATGGCCGATGTGGATGACAAAAGATACCACATCAAAGCAAACACCGGGACGCCGACAATGGCGATGGCGGTATATTGACGGGCTAAGTATGCCTTGGCACCCTCACGGATGGCGCCGGCGATTTCCTGCATGCGTGTATTGCCCTGATCGGCGGCGAGAACCGACCGTGTCGCCCAAATGGCGTAAATGACAGAGAGCAAGCCGCAGGCAATGACAAATAACAGTGGACTGAAAGTCATAGCCAATTCCTTGGTTTTAACCCGAAAGATCCCCTCCCCGGGTCGTTTCATTTTGCTTGATTCGTGAAAACACGAAATTGAACAGCATGGCGCGGCTTATGCGAAAGGCCTTGGCAAAGGTCAAGGTTTGGCCGCAATTGCCAATGGGTTGAATCGATTAAATCGCTCTTGGTCTTCGAAAAACCTGTACTGCAAGCGCCCCGAGGCAGATCAGCACCACCGGAAAGATGATGATGTTGACGGTGTTCCAGCCATATTGATCGAGAATTTTACCGGCAAACAGCGATGACAACGCCACCGTTCCGAACAGCACGAAGTCGTGGAAGCCTTGGACCTTGCCTTTTTCGGACAAGCGATAGGTTTCGGTGAAGAGTGCCGTCGCGCCGATAAAACCGAAATTCCAGCCGAGACCCAACAAGATGAGTGAGAGCCAGAAATTCCAGAGCTGGATACCCGCGATCGCGACGAGCGCACAACTGACGAGGATCAATAGGCCGACGGCGATGATTTTCTCTTTACCGAAGCGGGCGATGAGATTGCCGGTGAAAAAACTTGGGCCAAACATGGCCACTATATGCCACTGAATGCCGAGCGTCGCATCGTCGACGGAAAGGCCGCAGCCGACCATCGCCAGCGGAGCACCGGTCATCACAAAACTCATTAAGGAATACGAGCCGACGGCACAGATGAGTGCGATGATGAATTTGGGCTGTGCAATGATCTCGCGAAACGGTCGCGCGTCGTCACGGTCGATTTTCTGTTCGGCAGCCGATCTCACTTTCGCAAACTTAATCGGTGCGAGCACCAAGAGACCGAGCACACTGAAGCCGACAATGGCTGCGTAAGAACCGGCGAACATGACGGGTGCAAACATTTCCCGTGTATATATCACCGCCTGAGGACCAAGAACGGCGGATATAATGCCTCCGCCCAATACCCATGAAATGGCCTGCGCTTTGAACGCTGAGGGTGAATTGTCGGCTGCCGCAAAACGGATTTGTTGCACGAATGCACCGCCGAGGCCCAAAACAGCGAGCGAAAAGACGAAAAACCAGAAGCTTCCTTGAAACAAAGCGGCCGTCGCTAAACCAGCGCCCAGCGCGGAAATTATGGCACCGGACATAAAACCGAGTTTGCCGCCGATTTTGCGCAAAAGCCAGGCCGCCGGAATAGCCCCTAGCGCGACACCGACATTAAAACCGGTGACTGGCGCGGTGGCGAGAGACTTGTCGGGGCCGAGGAGATATTGCCCGGCGAGTGCGCCCATAGAGATCGCGATGGGGGCCGCGGAACCGAGAATGGCTTGCGCGACGGACAGCAGAATCGCGGTGCGCTTGGCCGCCGCGAGTTCCGCCTTGCTCACGGCTTGCGTGCCTTCTTCACAGCTTCGGGTTCCGACTTATGTATTTTTGCGATCCGGTCCAGTACAGCATTCACCAGCTTCGGCTCATCATCGCCGAAGAACGCTTTGGCGATGTCCACATATTCCGATACAGCAACGGCGACCGGCACATCCTTACGGATTACGATTTCATAGGCCCCTGCCCTCAACACGGCCCGCAAAGTCGAATCCAAACGCGACAGCGGCCAATCGTCGGTCAGTGCGTCATGGATAATCGGATCGAGGTTTTTCTGCTCAGTGACGACACCCGAAACGATGGCGCGGAACCATTGCGGGTCGGCGTCGAGATATTGTGCCCCGTCGACCTCCTTGCCGAGGCGGAACTCCTCATACTCGGCGACGACTTCGAGAATGCCGGTGCCGACGACATCCATCTGATACAGTGCCTGCACGGCAGCGAGACGGGCCGCGCCGCGCTTGTTGGCAGGCTTAACGGTTTGTTCTTTGGAGCCAAGTTCTTTGGAGCTAGGCAAATCAGGCTCCAAAATGCTGTTTGAGTTCAACCATGCGCAGAGCGGCGCGGGCGGCAAAGCCACCCTTGTCGAGTTCGGATTTCTTGGCGCGTTTCCACGCCTGCTCTTCGTTCTCGACAGTGAGAATGCCATTGCCGACGGCAATCGACATTTGAATTGAGAGGTCCATCAAGCCGCGCGAGGATTCATTGGCGACGATGTCGAAATGATAGGTTTCGCCGCGGATTACGAGACCCAACGCGATATAGCCGTCGTATTTCGTGCCGCCTTCCTCTTCGCCGA
>JANOYJ010000393.1:0-2780 GCA_031428815.1 Phyllobacterium sp. | reverse complement strand
TTCAACAGATCACGGCGATTCATCTCACTCTCCTAAAGGGGAGGCCCGTCTGCGGAAACCGAAAACCGCAGACGGGCACAGGCAGGTCGTTATCGGGGTGATTATACCCGCCTGTGTGTTTCAAGAAGAAATCACATCTTTGGGAGCAGAACCTTGTCGATGACGTGAATGACGCCGTTTGACTGTTCAACATCCGCGATCGTGACAGTGGCAACGCCACCGGCTTCATCGGTCACAGTGACCTTGTCGCCATCCGCCTTGAGTGTCAGCTCACAACCGCCAACGGTCTTGACCTTGTGTGCGCCGCCATCATCCATCACCATCTTCTTGACGGCATCGGACATAGCCTTAACACCAACAACATGGCAGGTGAGGATTTTGGTCAACTGATCTTTGTTCTCAGGCTTCAACAGCGTGTCAACAGTGCCGGCTGGCAGTGCATCAAATGCTGCGTTAACTGGAGCGAACACTGTGAATGGGCCTGCGCCCTTCAATGTATCGACCAAGCCAGCGGCTGAAACAGCGGCAACAAGCGTGGTGTGATCCTTTGAATTCATCGCGTTTTCGACGATGTTCTTGTCAGCGAACATTTCCGCGCCGCCAACCATTGGTCCGGCAACAGCCGAGAAAGCGAAGGATGTCAGCACTGTCGAGAGGATAAGTGATTTCTTGAACATTGAATTTCTCCGTTTGAATAATGGGTCGCCCTTCAGCGAGGACAACACTAAGAACGGCGGAGGGGAGAAAGAGTTTCAAATAATCTTCAGAATTTATTAATAAAAAAATTCTCTTTTAGAATCAGTGATTTGGATTGATCATTTGATTGCAGGCAATCAACCCTGAAACTCGTTGATGTGCAATAATCTTACAGAATGTCAAAGTGCCGCAGCAATATGCGCTCGCGAAAAACGAGTTAAATCGCCTTGGTCACGCCCACAGCAATGATCGGTCCGGTCGCGGTGCCCGTCGGCGATCCGCCGGTCGGCTCGACGGAAACCGCAAAGGCATCGCCGGCATTAATCTTGGCGACGAATTCCGGCTTCACCTTCAGGCGCACCTCACCTTGGTCGGGAATAACGCCCATGGAGACAGGCGTGGCGCCGTCATCGACCAGCCAAAGCTCGTAATCTTTGTCCGCGCCCTTCTCAGACTTGACGCGGGAGATGCGGATTTCATCAGAACCGGGCTGATAGAGTGCTACGAATTTAACCTCTCCTGTATCCGACTGCATCGGCGCGATGATCGGTGGGAGCGGCTCGATGGTCGGGCCGGAGGGACGCAGACTTGGAATGATCGCGACGGCGGCAATAGCGGCAGCGGCGAAGGTCAGCCCGCGCCACAGGTTCAGGCTCTGCCAGAAGCTAGGTGCTTGACCCGTTGAATTTGAGAACAGCCGCGCGTCCACCGCCTTCTTGATTGAGGCGGGTGGCGCGGTTTCGCCATAAGCGTCATCCAACGGTGACAATCTTATGGTCCATTGATCCACAAGACGGGCGAACATCCGGTCATTGGCGACGCGTTCAGACACAGCCATGCGCTCGGCGCTTGGCAGAGCGCCGAGCACATATTCAGCTGCGATGAGATCATCGCCGCCTTCAGGCATGGTATCGTCGAGTTCGCGCGTCATTTCTCCAGACACTCTTTCAGTTTCAACAAGCTGCGGCGCAGCCATGTTCGCATCGTGTTCAGCGGTACATTGAAGCGCTGCGCTAAATCCTCATAAGAATGACCCTCGACATAGGCGGCGCGAACGGCTTGCGCACGCTCAGCGTCAAGTTCACCCATGCAGCTGTCAATACGGGCGCCCTCGCCCTTGTTCACTGCGCTCGCCTCGGGGTTCATGCCGCTATCGGCGATTTCCAACGCGTCATCCAGATGCACAGCAGGCGCTTTACGGGCGCGGATGCGGTCGATACAGGTGTTGCGGGCGATTGCCACCAGCCAGGAAATCGGGCTTGCATCGCTGGCCGCGAAGCGCTCCGCCCGTCCCCAAACCTTCACATATACTTCTTGCATTGCGTCTTCTGCCTCTGGTCTCTCCCGCAAGATACGCATGCAGACGGCAAAAAGTTTCGCGCTGGTCAATTGATACAGGCGGTCAAACGCCGGGCGGTCGCGCAGCGCTACCCGTGAGATCAGTCCTGATACATCGTCAATTGCCATTAATACGCCGCGCTAACAGAGAATCCGTCCCGTTTTGAAGCGTTTTGTGGCGCAATGGTCAAGCGCTAACTGTCTCACCCGACACGGACGGCCAAAGATAATCTTCCGTATGAACAACCACGCCCTCATGGGTCAGGAGCAAAATGCCATACGCCGGTGGCTCTACCACCGCGATTGATGAATCGGATGAGACAAAATCCAACGGCATTTCATGCGCTGTGCTTTTGAACAACGCCTGCATCACACCGCCGATATTGGCTGACATCGTGCGATGGATATGCCCGGAGACAACCAATTGCACATTGCCATGATGTTTCAGCTTATCGAGAAACCGCTCTGCATCCATCAACTTAATCGCATCCATGCCGGGAAAGCCGGAGGTGAAGGGTGGATGGTGCAAAAAGACGATGACATGACGATGGCCAGCTCCTGTGAGCGCATCTTCAAGGAATTGCAGCCGCTTTTCACAAAGCCGACCTGAACCGCGTCGGGTTCCCTCAATCTGAGGCGAATTCAAAGAATCCAAGCCGACGAGACGCCAATCGGCAATGTCTTCGACAAATTGCACAAAGCCGTTTGCGTCCTTGTCAATTTCGGGAAACGCGCTCTGAAAATTC
>JANOYJ010000392.1:0-2470 GCA_031428815.1 Phyllobacterium sp. | reverse complement strand
GAAGAAAACCACGCCAGATGGCCGTGGATGTGAATTCTTGGGCGGACACTCAGGCCGTTCCAACTGTCTCGAATAGAACATTGTCCAAGGCTTCCCGCGCCGGAAGACCCGACCAGATAACATATTGGAAGGCCTGAAAATAGTTCTCGCACGAATCCGTCGCGTTCTTCAGCAACGCCTCGATCTGCCGCTCAGTGGGCTCAATGCCACCTGTTAATATCAACGATTGGCGGAACATGATAATGCCTTCAGTCTGCCAAAAATCGAAATGACCCATCAACAAGCGCTCGTTGATAACCGCCAGCAATCGCGTCAATTCAGTGAAGCGCGATTCCCCGACTTTTACTTCCCAAGCGCACGACAAATGCAGCGCTTCATGATCGGCCAGCCATGAAAAAGCAATGTTGTATTCGGTCCATTTGCCCGTCACGCCAATGGCGACTTCGTCATCGCCCGCGCGTTCAAACACCCAGTCATTGGCATGCGCGACTTCTTCGATCACATCAATCGGATGCGCGTCGCGGGACGTGTCGAGTTGTGGAAGCGCCATGTAAAATCCTGCTTTGCCCGCGAAAGAAACTTCCGCGCCTGAACTGAAACCCGAAACAATGAAAACACCGGAAGGGCGAGCGCCCCAATCTGATGAACACGCCACCGTCCGGACACTCGTTCCGAATCATGTAACAATTTCAGTCTATTGATTGAGGAAGGCGGCGCTAGGGCCTTTGCCGCTCACGCCGAATTTGCATGTGGAGGAATCACTTTATCCACATGCCGGCGTTGCCCTTAAGCGATTCAAACGACTCAGAAATTTCCGCTTTATAGCTTCCGCAAAGCAGCTGTGGATTATTTTGCGGCGGCCGGCTTTTTCGCGCGCGGTTTGGTGACTTTTTCAGTCTTTGGCGCTTCTACCGTCGTTTTCACACCCGCAAGCGCTTCCAAAACCGCAATCCGTACGCCAAGCGCTTCGTTTTCCTCGCGCGCTTTTCGCGCCATTTCCATCACAGCATCGAATTCTTCGCGCTGCACCAGATCCATCGAGTTAAGCAGCTTTTCGCCTTGCGCACGAAAAACACCGCCCACTTCGCGACCCACCCCTTGGGCAGCACCGGCAGCATCTGTCATCAGTTTGGCCAATTCGTCGAGAACGCGGTTTGAACCTTGGGTCATGACTTTCTCCTTGAGAATATGTCCTATAGCTAAGCGCGGGCTGGGGCCATTGCAAGATCACGGCTTGATTGACCCAAGCGGCATGAGAGTGCAAAACACGACACAAAAAGAGGAATTGATTTGTCCGCAAACCTTGAACTGCCGCTCCTCGCGCTCACCTTTCCAAACATCAGCCCGGTGATCGTTGAGCTCGGTCCATTGTCGATCCATTGGTACGGGCTCGGCTATGTCGTCGGCATCATGTTCGTCTGGTGGTATGGCAAGCGCATGCTCGCCAATATGCGGCTCTGGCCCGACAATGTTCCTCCAATGACCGCGCTCGATCTTGATGACTTCGTGCTCTGGGCCGCTTTGGGCGTCGTGCTGGGCGGGCGCATCGGCCATATTCTATTCTACGACTTCGCCAAATACGCCGCCGACCCCTTATCCGTGCTTTACCTATGGAATGGCGGCATGTCGTTCCACGGTGGCTTCCTTGGAACAACGCTTGCGATGATCCTTTTTGCTAGGCGTCGCAAGATTAATGTCTGGTCCCTGTTCGATACCATCGCCTGCGCCGCGCCGGTCGGTTTCGGACTTGTGCGCCTCACCAACTTTATCAATTCCGAGCTCTGGGGCCGCGTCACAGATGTGCCTTGGGCAGTGGTTTTCCCCAATGGCGGCGAGTTACCGCGCCACCCGAGCCAAATCTACGAAGCCTTGCTGGAGGGATTACTCTTATTCCTCGTCATGCGGTTCCTCAGCCATTCGCGTTTCAAACTGAAAACGCCGGGCTTTATCGCCGGTGCCTTTGTCACAGGTTACGGCCTTTGCCGCATCTTCGTCGAATTCTTCCGACAGCCGGACAGTCAATTGGGCTATTTGGCGGGCGATTGGCTGACCATGGGCATGGTGCTGTCAACGCCGATGGTGCTCGCCGGAATCTGGGCTATGCTTCGGGCAAAATGACCCCGCTCGAAGAAAAGCTGCGTCAGCAAATCCGCCTCACAGGGCCAATCAGCGTCGCAGGTTACATGGGCCAAGGCTTGTTTGATCCACAGCATGGCTATTACACAACCCGCGAGCCGTTCGGCGCATCGGGTGACTTTACGACAGCGCCGGAAATCAGTCAGATGTTCGGCGAAATGCTCGCCGCTTGGTGGATCTCAGCCCGTGAAACGATCGAGTTTCCAGACCTTGCACTGGTCGAAATCGGCCCCGGTCGCGGCACGTTGATGGATGACATCTTGCGCACCATCGGCAAGTTGACAGGAGGCCTTTTGCCTGAAGTGCATATGGTTGAAATCAGCCCGCGTCTTGC
>JANOYJ010000391.1:0-4435 GCA_031428815.1 Phyllobacterium sp. | reverse complement strand
AGTTTCTGGGCGGCGCGGTCGATGGCGCGGGCATCGGCGGAACCGAGCAGACCCATATCGAGCAAGGCCACTTCTTTGACACCGCGCACCATGCGCTCGAAGCGCAAGCCGCCGGCCTCGGGCACCATGCCGGTCCAGCCTTTTTCAGATTCATCGGCAATCGCATCCAAACGGCGCGAAACATCGGCAATGGCGGGGGCGGAACGCGCTTCATCGCCGGTGACTTCCGGCGTCAAAGCACCGGCAATCGCCGCCTGCTCGACCACCGCGCGGTTATAGCGCGTGTGCAGCCCATTGATGAGGGTGCGCAATGTCAGCGATTCAGTGAGCAGCGCACGAAGGTCGCGGCCCGCGCGTTGCTCGCCGGTCGAAAGCGATAGCGTCGCGTCCTCGATGCCGGTTTCGATCAGATAATCCTCCAGCGCTGCCTCGTTTTTCACATATTGAAACGACTTGCCGCGCGAGACTTTATACAGCGGCGGCTGGGCGATGTAGAGATAGCCGCGCTCGATGACTTCCGGCATTTGGCGGAAGAAGAATGTAAGCAGTAACGTACGGATATGCGCGCCATCGACGTCAGCATCGGTCATGATGATGATTTTGTGATAGCGCATCTTCTCGATATTGAACTCGTCCTTGCCGATGCCCGCGCCGAGCGCCATGATGAGCGTGCCGATCTGCTCGGAACCCAGCATCCGGTCAAACCGCGCGCGTTCGACATTGAGAATCTTGCCGCGCAGCGGCAAAATGGCCTGGTTCTGGCGCGAGCGACCGCCTTTGGCCGAGCCGCCGGCAGAATCGCCCTCAACGATAAAGATTTCGGATTTCGCCGGATCGCGCTCTTGGCAGTCGGCTAACTTTCCCGGCAGCGAGGAAATGTCGAGAACGCCCTTGCGCCGCGTCAAATCCCGCGCCTTGCGGGCGGCCTCGCGGGCGGCGGCGGCTTCGATCACCTTGCCGACCAGAACCTTGGCTTCCTGCGGATGCTCTTCCAGCCAATTGCCGAGTGCATCATTGACGAGGCTCTCAACAACGGGGCGCACTTCCGAGGAGACCAGCTTGTCTTTGGTTTGCGAGGAAAATTTAGGGTCCGGCACTTTGACTGAGAGCACACATGTCAGCCCTTCGCGGCAATCATCGCCGGTCAGCGTCACTTTTTCTTTCTTGGTCGCGCCGGACTTTTCCGCGTAACCCGTCATCTGGCGCGTCAAACCGCCACGAAACCCGGCCAGATGCGTGCCACCATCGCGCTGCGGGATGTTATTGGTAAAGCAAAGGACGTTTTCGTGGTATGAATCATTCCACCACATCGCGACCTCAACCGTGATGCCGTCGCGCTCGCTCATGAGCGCAATCGGCGCGGTGACCAGCGGCTTTTTTGAGCGGTCGAGATAGCGCACAAAGGCTTCCAAGCCGCCTTCATACATCAATTCAGTTTTTGCTTCGTCGGCATGGCGCTTGTCGGTGAGAACAATGCGCACGCCCGAGTTCAGGAACGCCAGTTCGCGCAGGCGATGCTCGAGCGTGTTGTAATCGAACTCGACTTTGGTGAAGGTTTCGGTCGAGGGCAGGAAAGTGACTTCGGTGCCCGTATACGTCCCAGCATCGCCAGTCACGATCAATGGCGAATCCGCGACGCCATGCGTGAAGCTCATTTCATGCCAATTGCCGCGCCGCGCGATCTTGAGCTTTAGCTGCACCGAGAGCGCATTGACCACGGACACGCCGACGCCATGCAGCCCGCCAGAAACCTTGTAGGAATTTTGATCGAACTTACCGCCCGCATGCAACTGCGTCATGATGACTTCAGCGGCAGAAACGCCTTCCTCGTGCATATCCGTCGGAATACCGCGGCCATTGTCGGTGACCGTGCAAGAACCATCCGCGTTCAGCGTGACGGTGACGAGATCCGCGTGACCGGCCAACGCCTCGTCAATCGCATTATCGACGACTTCATAGACCATGTGATGCAAGCCTGAGCCGTCATCGGTGTCGCCGATATACATGCCGGGGCGCTTGCGCACCGCGTCAAGGCCTTTCAAGACCTTGATCGAATCCGCGCCATATTCTTCGGGGTCGAAATTGTCGTTCGGTGTATCAGCCATGCGATAAGTGGTCTTCCTGTTGATTCTGCAAAGAAATACCTTGCCCGAATCACTTGGATTGAAGGTCAATCGTTCTAGCCTGAAACCGCGCCTTTGACCAATTTTAGCGGGTGAAATTGCCGCAGTTTGGTGGGTTTTAAGGGCCAATACTCGACGTTTCGGGGTGAAGTGCCTACATTGTCCTTAAAGGCGAGCATTTTGATGGATACCAAGCCGAAACCCTTCATTCCACCCGCGCCTATTCCGCGCACCAAGCCGATTGGCACGCTGGATTTGATCTTCACGGCCTATCGCAATCCGCTCGAAATTTGGGGCGTGCCGTCCTATAGCGAGCCGCATATGACGGTACGCTCGTTCGGCGTGGAAACACTGATTGCCAATGATCCGGGCCTTGTCCGGCACATCATGGTCGATAATGTCAAAAACTACGTGATGGCCCCGATCCGGCAACGCATTCTGCGCCCCATTTTACGCGACGGCTTGCTGACGGCGGAAGGCGACATCTGGAAGCGTTCGCGCAAAGCCATGGCCCCCGTATTCACACCGCGCCACATTTTCGGCTTTGCCGATACGATGCGCCAATCGACGATGGATTTTGCCGCGCGTTACGATACGCCAAGCGAGAAGCCTGTCGACATGGCGCATGAAATGACGCTGCTGACCTATGATATTCTGGCGCGCACGCTGTTTTCCGGCGAGATTGCGGGTGATCCCGCAGATTTCGCCCATCAAGTCGAAATCCTGTTCGAAACAATGGGCCGTGTCGATCCGTTCGATCTCATCGGCGCTCCCGCCTTCCTGCCGCGTTTCACGCAAATCCGTGGCCGCAAAGCGCTGGCGTTCTTCCGTAAGATTGTTGCTGACACGGTCGAAGCGCGAAAAACAAAGCTGGCTAACAAAGAAGAAGCGGTACCCAATGATTTTCTCTCGCTGCTCCTGAAGGTCGAAGGACCTGACGGTCTGACACGCGGCGAGATCGAGGATAATATCATCACCTTTATCGGCGCGGGTCATGAAACCACGGCGCGGGCGCTTGGCTGGACGCTTTATCTCCTCTCCCAAGCACCGGAGGAGCGCGAAATGGTCGAAGCCGAGATTGATGCGGCTTGGGACACGTTGGGCGATGCTGCAACATGGCTCGATAAACTCCCCTTCACCCGCGCCGCTTTTGACGAAGCGATGCGCCTTTATCCGCCTGCACCTGCGCTGCACCGGATGGCGATTGCTGATGATGAATACAAAGACCTCAAAATCAAAAAAGGCACGGTCTGCGTGATGCTGCCTTGGCTGATCCATCGCCACACATTGCTCTGGGATGAACCCAACGCCTTCAAGCCCTCGCGATTTCTCCCGGAAAACCGCGATAAACTGGACCGCTATCAATACATCCCCTTCGGCCTCGGCCCGCGCATTTGCATCGGTGCGAGCTTGGCCATGCAAGAAGGCGTCATTGCGCTGGCGTGCTTGATGAAATCGCATCGGTTTGATCTGGTGGAAGGCTTCCAACCCTGGCCGGTGCAGAAGCTTACCACTCAGCCGCAGGGCGGTTTGCCGATGATTGCGTCGAAGCGCTGACTTCCGCACCTGTCATGAAATTGTAACATCGCATCGATACCGGCAACCCAAGTCAAAGTCTTGGAGTCACCATGTCCGATCCGGTTTATAACGTCCTTTTCCTTTGCACTGGCAACTCAGCCCGCTCAATCCTCGCTGAAGCGATCCTCAATGAAATTGGCGCACCGCATTTTAAGGCGTGGTCAGCCGGATCGCAGCCGAAGGGCGAGGTGCATCCCTATTCGCTCGATCTACTGCGCCATCTCGGTCATCCCGTCGGTGAATTGCGCTCAAAGAGCTGGGACGAATTCGCAGAGGCTGGCGCACCCGAATTCGACTTCATCTTCACCGTCTGCGACAACGCCGCCAACGAAGCCTGCCCCGTTTGGCTGGGCCACCCCGCAAGTGCCCATTGGGGCATTCCTGATCCGGCGGCAGAAGAGGGTAGCGAGGCGGAAAAGCGATTGGCGTTTACCGAAGCTTATCGCCAGATGAAGAACCGCATCGCGGCCTTCATCGCGCTACCGATTTCAAGTTTGGACAAAATCAAGCTGAAAAGCAGCCTCGATCATATTGGCACGATGCAGGACTAAAATATGGACAATCTCAAGCGTCGCTTGATCGCCGAAGCGCTTGGCACGTGCCTTCTGGTGACGGCAGTTGTGGGCTCCGGCATCATGGCCGATAATTTGACCAATGATGTGGCACTGGCATTGCTCTGCAACACCATTGCCACGGCAGCGGCTTTGGTGGTTTTGATTTCAGTGTTTGGACCG
>JANOYJ010000390.1:0-1962 GCA_031428815.1 Phyllobacterium sp. | reverse complement strand
GATGGAACTGGAAGCACAGGAGAAGAACTTGGCAGGTGACTAACGGGCCGCATCCAGCACAGCTCCGAGCCCAAGTTCATCCAATTGCGCCGCAATATCGTCAAGCGCCGCATCCACACCGGCCCAATAATCCGAAGCGCCCGCATTAAAGCCAAGAGAGCGCAGGAATTTGGCTCGAAATTCATCACTGCCGAACAGGCCGTGCAGATAGGTTCCCATGACTTTGCCGTCTTCAGATACAGCACCATCGCCATGATCGCCGGCAATAGAGAACGGCCTGACGCAATCGTTCCCTGATGTCTGTCCGATATGTATTTCGTAGCCTTTGATCCGGGCATCCAACGCGTTGGAGTAAGCGTCGACATTCCTCACCGCCTTTTCTGGCTCCATTACCGTCACAACATCAAGCAGCCCAAGCCCCCTGACGGTCGAAGGCGCTCCTTCCAACCCATGCGGATCGGCGATTTCCTGTCCCAGCATCTGATAACCGCCGCAAACCCCTAGAACTGGCCTGCCCAGCGCATTGTGTTTGAGAATATCTTCTTCCCAACCATTCTGTCGAAGCCGCCCAAGGTCCGAAATCGTTGATTTTGAGCCGGGAATAATAATGAGGGCCGCATCGTCGGGAACATGTTCCCCGGCTTTCACCATAACAAGCTCAATATCTGCCTCGTTCCGCAGCGGATCGAAGTCATCAAAATTCGCGATCCGGTCGAGCACCAAGAGTGCGATTTTCCCGCGCCCGCCCGCGTTTGGCTGATAATAATCAAGCGCGACAGAATCCTCAGGCGGCAGCCGCGATGCTTGCTTCAGCCACGGCACAACGCCGAAACAAGGCCACCCTGTATGGCTAGTGACCGCTTTGATCCCGTCATCAAACAGCGACACGTCGCCCCTGAACTTATTGATAATAAAACCGGCGATCATCTGACGGTCTTCTTCTGGCAGAATGGTGTGCGTTCCTACCAACGAAGCAATAACCCCGCCGCGGTCTATATCGCCGACCAACACCACCGGCACATTCGCCCGCGTGGCAAAGCCCATATTGGCGATGTCCCCCGCGCGAAGGTTGATTTCAGCGGGCGACCCCGCACCTTCGACAATGATAAGGTCAGCGTCACGCTTGAGGATCTCATAGGACTGTAGAACGGCACTCATCAAGTCGGGCTTCAGACGCTGATAGTCCCTGCCCTTCGCCGTGCCCCAAACTTTGCCCTGCAAGATGATCTGCGAGCCTGTTTCCGATTGCGGCTTTAAGAGTACCGGATTCATATGCACCGATGGCGCAACGCCGCAAGCAAATGCTTGCAGCCATTGTGCCCGCCCGATCTCGCCGCCGTCATCGGCCACCGCCGCATTGTTCGACATGTTCTGCGGCTTGAACGGCTTTACTTTGAGGCCGCGATTGCGTGCCAGACGGCAAAGCCCCGCAACCAGCACCGTCTTGCCGACGTCCGAACCTGTTCCTTGCAGCATGATTGCGCGCGTCATGGCGTGCACTTAGCCGAACCCGGGCGGATGAACCAGACAGACCGCGACATGGCGAACATTAATTTCGCTATGAAAATATTGGAACCTGAATAGTCTGGCATTGGGAGGAAGAGTGAATGGGCTCAATCGCTTTCATCGGTCTTGGCAATATGGGCAATCCTATGGCCGCAAATCTCGTTAAAGCGGGACATCGCGTCACAGGTTTCGACCTTACTGAGGAAAGCCGCGAGACGGCGCGCAAAAATGGCGTCGACGTCAAGCTCAGCGGAGCCTCGGCGGTAGCCGAGGTCGATGCCGTCATTACGATGCTGTTGGACGGCCAGAAAGTGCTCGACGTCTATGCCGAACTCGCCGCCATGGCCAAACCTGGAGCAATTTTCATCGATTGCTCGACCATTGAGGTCAGCGCAGCCCGCGAAGCCCACAAAATCGCCGCCGATTATAACCAGACGGTCGCGGACGTGATCGAGC
>JANOYJ010000389.1:0-2553 GCA_031428815.1 Phyllobacterium sp. | reverse complement strand
AGCGGCAACATTTATCGGCATCATTCCCGGCACCTTTGCGTATGCGTTCCTAGGACAGGGCGTCGGCTCAGTGATTGATGCGGCCCAAAAGGCGGGGACAGAAGCGAAAATCAGCGATTTGGTGACGCCGCAAATTACGCTTGCTTTTGCCTGCCTTGCCATTGTCGCGGCTATCCCGATTATCATCAAGAAACTGCGCAAATCCCCAAGCGGAGATGTCAAATAGTGCAAGTGCTTACCCCAGACATTTGTGTGATAGGCGCCGGTTCCGGCGGCTTGTCCGTCGCGGCGGGCGCTGCCTCATTTGGCGTGTCAGTCGTTCTCATCGAAAAAGGCAAAATGGGCGGAGATTGCCTCAACTATGGCTGTGTGCCGTCCAAGGCTTTGATTGCGGCGGGCAAACAGGCCCATGCGCTCCGGCATGGGGCGAAATTCGGCATTGCTGACATTGAGCCTGAAGTGGACTTCAAAAAGGTCAATGCCCACATCCACAACGTCATTGAAGCGATTGCGCCGAACGATTCCGTCGAGCGCTTTACCGCTCTGGGCGTCAAAGTGATTCAGACGCCAGCAAAATTCAAAGATAAGGATACGCTTATCGCGGGTGACGTCGAAATCCGCGCTCGCCGTTTTGTGATCGCGACAGGCTCGTCCGCCTTTGTGCCGCCGATCAAGGGTCTGAGCGAGGTTCCCTATTTCACCAATGAAACCATTTTCGAGCAAACAAAACGCCCCGGCCATCTCATCATCATTGGTGGCGGGCCGATTGGCATTGAGCTTGCGCAAGCGCATCACCGTCTCGGCAGCAAGGTCACGGTCATAGAGGCGCAAAAAGCTCTGGCCAAGGATGATCCGGAGCTGACCGCCATTGCGCTGAGGAATATCCGCGCCGAAGGCATTGTTATCTTGGAAGAGACGCCTGTTCTTTCGGTGGAGATGCGCGGCAAGACGGGTGTTCGCGTCAATGTGGGAACGGTTGAGGGTCCCAGAATTGTCGATGGCACACATATTCTCGTCGCAGCCGGCCGGTCGGCCAATGTGAACGGCATGGACCTCGAGAAGGCCGGAATCGACTACGACCGGCGCGGCATCAAGGTTTCGGCGAAACTGCGCAGCACCAATAGCCGCGTTTACGCGATTGGCGACGTGGCGGGCGGCCTGCAATTCACCCATGTCGCGGGCTATCACGCGGGCGTGGTTCTGCGTTCAATCCTGTTCCGGCTTCCAGCCAAACACAGCACCGCCCATATCCCTTGGGCAACGTACACCGACCCGGAAATCGCCCATGTCGGACAAACCGAGATGGATGCGAAAAAGACGAACGGAACTATTCATGTCTTGCGCTGGCCCTATAGCGAGAATGATCGCGCCACCGCAGAGCGCAAGACCGAAGGGCTGATTAAAATCATCACAGATAAAAAGGGTCGCATTCTCGGAACTTCGATTGTCGGGGCGCAAGCAGGCGAAATGATCAACATCTATGCACTGGCGATTTCGAAAAAGATGAAGGTCTCCGTCCTCGCATATTACGTCGCGCCCTATCCAACCATGAGTGAGATTGGAAAACGCGCAGCGACCAGTTATTATGCGCCTCTGGCCCGCAAGCCTTTGATCCGCCGCATTATCGGCTTCCTGAGCCGGTTTGGTTGAAAATGACATGAGCGAATTGGCAAAGCAGACGCCCGAAAAACGGCAAACCTCATCGCTTCGCCGAAGCCTTTCGACCAAGTTGCTGATCATGACCGTTGTTTTTGTCATGATCGCCGAAGTGCTGATCTTCGTGCCATCCGTTGCCAATTTTCGTATGCGTTGGCTGCAAGACCGCGTGAATACAGCAGCCGTAGCGGCGCTGGTTGTCGTCAACAGCGAAGCCGGGTTGCTTCCGCGCAAAATGCAAGACGATATTTTAATGGCCACCGGTGCGCAGGCCATCGGGCTAAAGGCCGATGGGGTATCGAGACTACTCGCTATTGAGGAAATGCCCCAGAAAGTAGCCCGCCATGTCTACTTGCAAAATACCGGCGGCTTCAAGGCAATCACCGACACGTTTGACACGCTGATCTATGGCGGCAACCGCTCGATAAGGGTCCACGCGCCGATAGCCGAGAGTGCAAAGCAGATAGATGTTGTCCTCTCGGATGGTCCGCTGGTCGCCGCCATTTGGGTCTATGCCCGCAATGTATTCATTCTTTCGCTCATCATTTCGTTTATCACAGGCGGCCTCTTGTTTTTGGCGCTGAACCGGCTTCTGATACATCCCATTCGCAATATGACTGCCAACATGCTGCGCTTTGCCGATGCACCGGAGGATCGCCGTCTGGTCATTCAAGACAGCGGACGCGGTGATGAGCTGGGCGTGGCCGAGCGGGAATTGGGTTCCATGCAGCGCCATTTGCAGGAGGCGTTGAGTGAGCGAAAACATTTGGCCGACCTCGGTTTGGCCATCTCCAAAATCAATCATGATATGCGCAACCTCTTGGCTCCGGCTCAGCTTCTATCGGACCGGCTGGCCGAAACCAAAGATCCGCTCGTCCAACGCATCGCCCCGCGCAT
>JANOYJ010000388.1:0-4507 GCA_031428815.1 Phyllobacterium sp. | reverse complement strand
GCTTCGCGACGGGAGGGTTAGTGTCCTTCAAACCGAATAAGGGAGAACTATCCATGTCGATTGAGTCTCATCTCTCGCAATTGCAGAAAAAGCATCATGCGCTCGAGACCGAACTGGCCAACGCCGTACAACATCCTTCTGTAGACGATCTTGAAATTGCCGAATTGAAACGACGAAAGCTGGTTCTCAAAGACGAAATCGAGAAGATTCGAACGACTCACTAAGTTTGGTCGTCTGATCGGAGTAATGGATGAGCGGACGGCCACGCCCGCTCATGTAGAGACTTATTATATATTCCAGAATTGATCGACCCAGATATTGATCGGCGTGAACCCGTCCGCCGAGATAGAATAAATGCGGCTCGTGCCCTCAGCGCGAACCTGAGCAAGATTTGCATCCAAAAGCGCCTTCAAATGTTGCGATACGGCCGGGCGCGAAATATCAGGCAAGATGTTTGCAAGTTGATTGACAGTCTTCGTCCCGCGCCGAAGCTCCTCAAGAAGCACGCGACGGTTCGGGTCTGAAATAGCAGCAAAGGCATCTGACCGGGTCATATCCGCAATAAAAAGCGAAAATGTCTTTACGTCAATTGGACGCTTCAGTGCCGCGCGGATCAAGTCGCACAGCTTCCGGCGTCAAAGCGCGTTCACCCAATATGCTCTTGAACAAACTTCGTCCTAGGATTGGCACCGAAGCACGCCGGTACGTGCGCTGGATGGCATAGACGATAATCATCAAATGCGCGCCTGCCGTTACAATGAACAGGCCCTCGGGACCTGCTTGATTCATCGCCGCAGCCGCCAAGATCGGACCAATCACTGTGCCGAGACCAAAGAGCATAAGCAATCCGCCGGACACTTTTACAAAGCTGCTCGCATCTGCGTGATCGTTGGCATGGGCGACCGCGATGCCATAAAGCGAAAACGCCGCCGCGCCGAATAGGCCGCACATGGTGAGCGTAAGGCTGGGCGATTGCGGGCGCACGATCACAATGAACAGACCTATAAGGGTGCCCACCGCTGCAATGCCAGCCAGAACATAGCGTCGGTCGGTTTTGTCCGAAAGGCGACCGAAAGGCAGCTGCATGACAGCGCCCGCAATGACGGGCAAACTCATCATATAGGCGATGTTTGCAGTAGATAGTCCAATTTGTGCGCCATAAACCGGCCCGAGTGTCCCGAACGCGCCGTTGGAAATGCCAATCAGAAAACAGGCGGCGGCGGCAATCGGCGAGTTGCGCCAGATGACACCAACGTCCAGGGAGACGCTTTCGATCGGGCGCGGCGTTTCCGCCGTTGAAATGGCCGTCGGGATCAAGGCAAAGCAAAAGAGAATGCCAACAACAACGAACAAGACAGGCGTTGTTACATCCGCAGACGCGGCACCCAGTTGCCCAACTGTGACAGCCGCCAGCGAGACCATTGTATAAAGCCCGAAAATCATCCCCCGGTTTTCGTTGCCGGCCTTTTCATTCAACCAACTTTCAATAATCATGAACGCGCCGGCCATCGTGAAACCGGTGAAAAAGCGCAGCGCTGTCCACGTGACCGGATTGACGATGATTCCCGAAACGAGAACAACCGCAGCCCCGAACGCTGATAGGATGCCGAATGCGCGGATGTGCCCGACGCGTCCGACAAGGCGTGGCGCAAAGATGCAACCGATCACAAAACCCGCCGCCCAAGCGGTGCCGAAAAGCCCCAATTGGGTCGTGGAAAATCCCTCGATCTGCCCGCGCAACGGCATAATCAGACTTTGCAGGCCGCTGCCTGCTTGCAGAAACGCGGTTCCGCATAGAAGTGCAAAGACGGCAACGAGGGAACGATACATGGTCACGCCTATGAGGTGAGAAGAATCTCCCGCGCCTATCTATCAACACTATGGCAAAGGCTCGACATAATCACAGGATTAGAAAATATTCTTTACCCCTCAAGGTGTGATCGTAAATGGCATTGAGAATGAGCCAGTTTTGTCAGAGTTCTGGTCTTTTGCGGTGGTAATAACCTCATACTCCCCCGGCTCCAATCCGGTGAAATTATAGTTAAGCTTTCCCATAAACTCGCGGTTGGCGACGCGGCTTCGCAAGGTCCAAGCCGCAAAATTCTCTTTCTTTGCCAGCGAGTCGCCGGCTTTGTTTTTGATTTCAAAGTCCAGTTTAATATTCATCATATTTATGTCGCCATCGCGCCCATAAGCAAAGCCATGCGGCTCCGTGTAAATTACCAATGCCTCACCTGTCTTAAAAACAGAGTTGTCGCGGCTATCATAAATGCCGTATCCGGCTGGATCTGACGCCACGAAGATCGTCTTTCCAAAGGAAAATGGCGCTTGTTTCAAAACATCGGAACGCGCTGTATCCAAGGCCTGCAAGGCTTCAGTAAATTTGCCCTCGCTAACCAAGCTTTCAGCCTTGGTGCCGGCATCAGCGATCTCCCCGGCAAAAGCCGGCGCGCTCAGCAGCAAAAAAAATGTCGTTATCGTTGCGATTCGTCTCATGGTTAGTTCCCCTCATTGACTTTTATTGTTTGAAAAGCGATTCCGCTGCGCTGCGCGAAGCCTCTTTGCTTGCTCTATCGATTTCCAAGCGGAGGATTTCTGCTTTCATCAAAAGAATACGCTCATCAAGGTCGCCAACTGACAACAAAGACAGGTCTTGGCCGATCTCATGCGCCAATATACGCTTTGGCTTGTCATCATCAAACAGCGCCATCTTGTCGCCTCCCGACCGCTTTAAGTTCATACAGTATAACGAATCAGCATTTGTTCAAGTCGCTGCGAGATCGGAGTCCTAAGGCATGAAAATCCCCGCAACGATGACGGCGATCCGCATAGTTTTGCCAGGCGGACCCAAGGTTTTGCAACCCACAAAGATGCCGGTGCCAACACCAACGGACGGCGAAATATTAGTGAAAGTCGTCGCAGCCGGCGTTAATCGCCCCGACATTTTGCAACGTGAGGGCAATTACGCCCCACCGCATGGTGCAAGCCTCATTCCGGGATTAGAAATTTCGGGCGAAGTTGTTGCTCTCGGCGCCAGTGCAAATCGGTTCAAACTCGGCGACAAGGTCTGCGCCCTGGTTCCGGGCGGTGGATACGCCGAGTATTGCGCAGTTGACGAAACCAACGCCCTCCCCGTGCCGTCGGCACTCACCATGGTTGAGGCAGCGGCAATACCCGAGACCTTCTTCACCGTCTGGCACAATGTGTTTGAGCGCGGCACCTTGCAACAGGGCGAAACCCTGCTCGTGCATGGCGGCGCTTCAGGCATTGGCACTACAGCGATCCAGTTGGCCTCAAAGTTTGGAGCCTACGTGATTACCACCGCCGGTTCAGATGAGAAATGTGCCGCGCTTTTGCAGCTCGGTGCAGACCGTGCCGTTAATTATAAGACCCAAGACTATGTCACCGTCACCAAGGAAGCCACCGAAGGCAAGGGGGCCAATGTCATTCTCGACATGGTCGGCGGCACCTATATCTCGCGAAATTATGATGCCGCCGCCATGGATGGGCGCATCATTCAAATCGCCTTCCTAGAAGGCGCGCGGGTCGAGGCGGATTTCTCCAAACTCATGTTGAAACGCCTGACCCATACCGGCTCAACTCTGCGTGCCCGTCCGGTTTTGTTCAAAGCCCATATCGCCCGCGAACTTGAAGTCAAAGTCTGGCCGCTGCTGCAAGGGCGCAAAGTAGTGCCGGTAATCGATATGATTTTTCCGCTGAAAGATGCTTGGCGTGCACATGAGCGCATGGAAGAAAGCCTACATATCGGCAAAATTGTTTTAGACGTCGGCTAACGAAATAATTTGACCGGAAGGTTGAATTTGCGGCTCTCACCCGTTGCCTTTTGTCATAATTGAGGCTTTGCTGCTCTTATGGTCCTTGACGATGAGGAGACTGTCACAGGACTGTCAGAAATCTGAACTAATCAGAGGCGTCCCCGCACTGCTTAGGCGGGTAACAAGGAGCACAATAATGACGACTACCAAGAAATTTATCGCGGCGCTTGTCGCGTCCTCGGCGTTTGCAGGATCTTTTTCGGTGCCGGCGTTTGCTGCCATGGACGAGCTCATCGCTGCCGCCAAGGCCGAAGGCCAATTGACCACCATCGCACTGCCGCATGACTGGTGCGGTTATGGCGGCGTGATCGCAGGTTTCAAAGCGAAATATCCTGAGATCACAGTCAACGAGTTGAACCCGGATGCGGGCTCCGCAGATGAAGTCGAAGCCATTAAGGCGAACAAAGACAACAAGGGCCCGCAGGCACCGGACGTTATCGATGTCGGCTTGGCGTTTGGACCGACGTCCAAGGCCGAAGGCCTGACCCAACCCTACAAGGTTGAGACTTGGGCGGAAATTCCTGACAACGTCAAAGATGCCGATGGTCATTGGTACGGCGATTATTATGGCGTCATGTCTTTCATGGTCAATAAAGACCTCGTGAAGAATGTCCCCGCCGACTGGGCTGACCTTTTGAAGCCGGAATACAAGGGTCAAGTGGCTTTGGCAG
>JANOYJ010000387.1:0-1932 GCA_031428815.1 Phyllobacterium sp. | reverse complement strand
ATGGGCAATCGCATAGACAAAGCCGCGATCCACCAATGACAGGCAATTGGTGTTAAACGAGGCCGGGATTGTGATGCCATAAGAGCCATAGCCATAGAGCAGGCAGGGTGCGGAGCCGTCGAGCTTGGTGTCTTTGCGGTAGAGCAGGGACATCGGCACTTTTTCGCCGTCATGGCCAGTCGCCATGACGCGACGCGTCACATAATTTTCAGCAACATGCCCGCTCGGCACTTCCTGTGTTTTGAGCAATGTCCGCTCGCGGGTCGACATATCATAGTCGAATAATTGCGACGGGGTCGTCATCGACGAATAGGAAAAGCGGATAACATCCGTGTCATATTCATAGGAGCCGGAAAGACCGAGCGAAAAGGCTTCCTCTTCAAAGCTGATCGCATGCTCCATGCCCGAAATACGATCCCGCACCATAATGCGCGGCAGACCGTCCTCACGCTCCAGTCGAACCAGATAATTGCTGAACGCCATGACTGACAGAATGAGCCGGCCCGGCACATGTTTCACAACTTGCTGCCAGTTTTCCTTGCCGGGCGATGTGACCGGCGCTTCCATAATTTTGAAGTCTTTCGCGCCATCGGCATTGGTCAGGATGAAAAAAACCTCACCGCCTTCTGATAGGTCATACTGGACACCCGGTTCGCGCGCAGCGACCAGCAAGGGCTCCGCGTCCGGCTGATTGGCGGGAATGATGCGGTATTCGGTGGTTTCGTGGTCGTTGATGCCGATGAAGATGAAGTCCTCAAGCCGGGAGCCGCCGACATCCATAAAAAATCCGGGGTCTTTTTCTTCATAAACCACGCGGTCCGGCCCTTCAGAGCCAATTGCGTGATATTTGATTGCGACGGGGCGGTGGTTGGCATCCAGCAGTGTGTAGAAAAATCCGTTCGAACCGGCATCCCATGTGACGCCGCCCGTGTCGGTAATCACGTCTGTAAGATCAGAACCGCTCGCTAAATCACGCACTTTTACAGTGAAAAATTCCGACCCTGAATCATCATAGGACCAGAGCAGCCGGTTGTGATCCGGCGAATGGCCGACTGAGGTGATACGAAAGTAATCATGTCCGGCGGCCTCTTTATCGCCATCGAGCACAATCTCCTCCGTCCCGCCGTCGCGCGGCGTGCGCAAATAGCGTGCATGCTGGCCGCCAATCACATAGCTTGTGCCATAGGCAAACGGCCCGTCTTTCATCGGCACCGAGGAATCATCTTCTTTGATGCGCGCCTTCATTTCTGCGAAAAGTGTCTTCTGCAGATCGTCGGTATCAGCCATCTGCGCCGCCTGATAAACATTCTCGGCCTCCAAATGCGCCCGAATGTCAGCGTCAAGCAGCGAGGTATCGCGGAAAACCTCTTGCCAATTGTCCGCGCGCAGCCAAGCATAGTTGTCTGTGCGGGTGATGCCGTGACGCGTATCGCTATGCGGCTTCTTGGCGGCTTGGGGTGCTTTAAGAGAAGGGTCGAAAGTAAGAAGGGTCATGAAGATTCCAGTGATTGGGAGCGATGAATAGAAAATGAATGCGAGACTCATTTGCAGTTCAGTTGGTCAGAAGTAGGGTGAGTGTCAGTGGAGCGCAATGAGATAACAATTCTTTGAGGAGAAACTGAAGTGTTCAAGTTCACCAATTTAGCCACCGCCTTTGCGATCACCTTGTCCGCAATCGCGATTCCCGCATCAGTCAACGCCTCGGCCTTTGTCGCGTGGAAAGTGACCAATGTGCCGTGGGGCGATACGCTCAATGTGCGTAAATATCCCGCGCCACATTCGCAAAAACAATCCGCCTATCCAAACGGAAAGGTGCTTTCGATGACCGGACCGTGCACCGGCGGTATCAACCTCCAGAACATTCAAGGCCTGCCGAAATGGAAGCAACGCCAGATCGTCAAAAATTCCTGGTGCCAGCTTTGGCATGACCCC
>JANOYJ010000386.1:0-10024 GCA_031428815.1 Phyllobacterium sp. | reverse complement strand
CCCGGCGTGCCAGCGGGTCGTGAAACGAGGATTTCCCGGTCACGCAAAGTCCGCACCAGTGTGACCGTTTTTTCGTTCAGAGGCGTTTCTACGTCGACCGTGACGGGTATCGCACCGGCGGCGCTGGCATTTACAAAGCTCAAGTCTTCGGGTCGAAGGCCGATGATGCATTCTTTGCCGACAGCGCCATCAAATCCGTCGGATAGACGGACTTGCACATTGGAAAGCCCCACGAAGACGCCGTTGGAATCCTTGACTGGCTTGACCTCAAGAAGGTTGATCGTCGGGTCGCCAAACAGGCGGGCGATTTCGACGCTGGCAGGGTCGAGATAGATTTCTTCCGGCGTGCCAAGCTGCGTGATTGTGCCTTGCGACATAACCGCAATTCTATCACCCAGTGCCATCGCCTCTTTATAGTCTTGGGTGACATAGACAACCGTCGCTTCGCGATCCGCCAGAAGTCGCGGCAATTCCAGACGCATTTCAAAACGAAGTTTGGCGTCCACATTGCGTAAGGGATCGTCCAGCAGAAGCAATGGTGGCGACCCTGCCAACGCACGGGCCAGTGCTGTGCGCTGTTTCTGGCCATTTGACAGCGCGCGCGGCTTATGGGTGAGGACGTGGCTGATTTTTAAAAGCTTGGCGACACTTTCGACACCCGCGCGTATAGAATTCACCGAGGCGCGTCTCGCCTCCAACGGTGTGGCGATGTTGTCGAATGCGGTCATGTGCGGGAACAGTGCAAAGTTCTGAAACGCCATGCCGATGCCGCGATGTTCGGCCTCGACATCTGCCATGTCTTCGCCACCGATCAGTATCTTGCCTTTGTCCGGATCAATCACGCCCGCGATGAGCCGCAGCAGTACGGTTTTACCAGCGCCGGACGCACCGAACAGAACAAGGGTTTCACCATCCGCCACCGTCAGCGACAGATCATCGATGACGATCTGTTGTTTGAACCGCTTAGTGATATTTTTAAGTTCAAGGCTTGCCATTATTTATCCCTTTACCGCGCCAAGCGACAGACCTTCGACCAGATAACGCTGGGCGTAGAGGGCGAGTGCCAAGGTGGGTGCAATCGAGAGAACGATCGCGGCAGCGATCTGGCCGTATTGAATGCCCGACGAAGTAATGAACGCCAGCGCACCGACGGTCACCGGTTGCTTATCAGCGGAGGCGAGAACCAAAGCGAAGACAAAATTATTCCACGCAAAGATAAAGGCCAAGAGTCCGGCCGCTGCGATACCTGGACCGGCCAGTGGAAGCGCAATCTTACGAAAGGTTGCAAACCATGAATGCCCGCCAATGCGATACGCGTATTCAACGTCCGCTGAAATGTCTTCGAAATAGCCGCGCACAATCCAAAGAATGAGCGGAAGGCAGATGAGCTGGTAGACCCAGATCAGGCCGACATAGGTATTCGCCAAGCCCAAATCCTGGAAGTAGAGTGTGAGTGGCAACAGCACCAGAAGCGGCGGCGCGAATCGGAAGGAGAGAAGCGTGAAGGCAATATCTTCTGATCCCTTAAACTTGTGACGCGCAAACGCATAAGCCGCCGGCACACCCAGCAAGAGGGCAATGGCGACAGATGCGGTCGAAAGAAAAACCGAATTGCCGAGATTGCGCATGAAGGCGATGTCCAATGTGCCGGACGCTGTATCGAGTTTGCCGGTGATGAGCGCCTTGTAGTTCTCCAGCGTCGGTTCGAAAATGATTGACGGAGGAATGCGCAGGATCGTCACATTCGTTTGAAACGACATGAGAAAAATCCAAAGGATGGGGAACATGAAGAAGACAACGATGATCGTCAGCGCCAATCCGCGCAGGCAACGTTCTAGTAGAGATGTGTGCTGCATGGGATTCTCCTCAAGTGTCGCCACGAGCGCGTTCGCGCAGCCGCAGCCAATTCTTGATGAACAGGTTTGAAAGAAAATAGGTAATGGCCCAGAGAATAATCATCAAAGCGGCAGAGCGCCCGACATTGGTTGACTGGAAGAAATTCAAATAAGCCTCGACTTGGAAGACCGTCAATGTATCGCCCGGCCCCCCTTGGGTCATGGCATAAATGATGTCGAATTGCTGGATTGAATCGAGCAGACGGAACAGCGTTGCCGTGAGAATGTAAGGTGTCAGCATCGGAAGCGTGATCCTAAAAAACACGAAAGCGCGTGGCACGCCGTCCAATGCTGCGGCTTCAAAAGGCTGCGTGGGGAGCGAACGCAGGCCCGCCAGAAGCAGGATCATGATGAAGGGCGTATAGACCCAGATGTCGACGAGAACGACGGTGAACAATGCCGTACTTGGCGAGGATGCCCAACGGAAATCTTCCAGACCGATCAGTCCGGCAAAGTAGCTCAAGATGCCAAACCCTGGATTTGTCATGAGCTTCCACATCAGCGCGGCAAGCGCGGGAGCGGTCATCAGCGGCATGAGCAGCATGATGGAAATGAAGTTATTGAGGGTGGAGCGCTTCTGCAAAAGTAGCGCAATTGCGAGACCAAGAAGGAGTTCGAGAAAAACAGTCGTGCCCGCGTATAGAAGCGAGACTTTGAGCGTGTTCCAGAAGCCGGGATCGGTCAGAAAATCGAGATAGTTGGCACCCCAATTGAACTTACGCGCCCAAGGCTGGCTTAACCGGTAACGCTGAAATGAATAGGTCACGGCCGTCAGGAAGGGGACCAGAATGCCGATGCATACAAGCAAAGCAGGTAGGCTCAAGACATAAGGCAGCGCCTTCTTGCTGATTCTGAAGCGCGGCATTGGCGGTTTTTGATTTACGGAAATGCTCATATCCGGCTCCGGTCTTGAACGGTCGACTATATGCGTACGCGCCAGAAAGGGGGGTGCACGCAATGATTTTACCCCGTCTGTTAGGGCGTCAGTCGAGATGTGATTTTGAAAGGGTCGGAGTCCGCCGACGGGAGACGGCGAACTCCTTTGCTACCCGTTAGCCGAGACCGGCTTCGACGAGCTGCTTGTTGATACTGGTTGCGAGCTGGTCGAGACCCTCATCAACCGGCACTTCCTTGGCGACCATCTTCTGCAACGTTGACGCCCACTCAGTTGTCACGTCAAAGAACAGTGGCTGTGGCGTGAACTTGATGCTGGCACCCGGTGCCGATGCGTCGTGCATATCGACATAGCCCGGATAGCTCTTGTTCAACTTTTCGCGGAACATTTCGTCTTTCCAGACCGAAGCTCGGACCGGGTTGACGAAATCCATCTTGGTCGCGCCGAACAGGCCGTGCTCAGGACCGGAAGCCCATTGCATGAAGTACCAAGTTGCGTCCTTGTCTTTCGAGAATGACGACATGGCAAGCGACCAGATCCAGATATTCGGTGTTGGTGCTTCAGCAGCCGGATTGGCCTTGAACGCAGCAAAAGCGAGTTTGCCAGCCATCTTGTTGTCGCCGCCATTCATAAAGTAGCCTAGAATATCAGCATCGAAAATCATCGCCGAAGCGCCTGCGCCCAAATCGGTGCCAGTCTGATACCAAGTATATGTCGACCAATCCTTCGGGCCGCTTTCCTGAATCATCTGCACCCATTGAGCATGGAATGCCTTTGACCCTGCCGTGTTCATCGCGGCTGATAATTTGCCATCAGCTGAAACGTTGAGATCTTTTTCGTTGAAGTTTGCATAGGCCGACAGGAAGCCAGGATGGATGGTTGCCCATGAACGCGAGCCGCGAACACCGATACCGTAGACACCGTTACCAATATCCTTGGTCGCTTTCGCGGCGGTGGCGATAAGTTCGTCCATATTGGTTGGAGCGGCAGCGCCAATCTGGTCGAGCATGCCCTTGTTGTATGTGAGGTTATTTTGCTCATAGCCCCAAGGAATGCACCATTGCTTGGCGTCTTCAGAACCAAGGGCCCCGCCGGGTTTACCATTCCATGCGCAAGATGCTTTAACGCCGGGAAGAACGTCATCCCAAGCATAGTTCGGGTTGGTTTTGGCAGGGTCCTTGATCCATTCGTTCAAATCGGTGCACCAACCGGCGGGACCATATGTCCAAGTCATGTAAGCGCCGGTCATAAAGGCATCATATTCGGCAGAGCCAGACGAAAGCGCCGCTGTCACTTTGTCGAAATACACATCTTCAGGAAACACATCATAGACAACCTCGATGCCCGTAAGCGCCTTGAAGCTTTCAAGATTGGCGATCATGGCATCGGCGTAGGGATGCTTATTGAGCAAGAGTTTGACGGTCTTGCCCTTATGGGCCATCCAGTCAAAATCAGCAGCCAACGCGTTTGTCGCGCCCATATTAAGCAGAACGCCCGCAGTGCCGGCACTCAGACCCATTGCGCCGAGACCCTTAATCAAGCCGCGACGATCCACTTGCCCGCGCAGAAACGCGCCAACCAAGTCTTTTTCTTTGTCATACATGGTCTTCTCCTCCTACAGGGTAGTTTTGGTTCAATACTGCGCCGGCTACCCAACCGGCATTTCCTCCCAATCGACTAGACACAATCCAATAAGTGCCTAGGCGAGAGATTGTGCTGTTCGCTCGTCTGTAATCAGGCCTGAGAGAAATCTGCTCTCGAGCACGGATTTAATGGCGCGGACCTTCACCTTGCCGCCCGCAATCGCAACGATGCGGCGACCCTTCAAATCCCGACGGCTAAGTGCCGTTGTCCGGTTGGAAAGTGTCGTCTCCACGGATGCGCCGTTTTCATCAAAAAAATGACCGAGCAATTCGCCCGACCCGCCATCCCGCTTTATTTCCTCGATCTCGGAATGTTCAATCATTCCGGTGAGTACCAGCGAAGCTTCATGCTCAGCAGTTCCTATGCCGACGATGAGCAACTGAGCGGACTTGGCCAGTTCGAACACATCGCTGATGCCTTTTTGTCCAAGCAAAACTTCGCGATCTTCAACGGTGTTGGCAAAAAATGGGACCGGCATCACATATGCTTCCGCCCCGGTGCGCTCGGCAAGCCGGTGGATCACATCATGTGGATTGGCAGAGAATTTACGAGTGAGGCCGCCGAGCAAAGAGACGAAGCGTGTGCCATTTGCCGTGGTGCGTGGAAGATATTCAACGCAGGCAGCGAGTGTGCGGCCATGGCCGACGCCGATCAAAGTCTCCTCACCTTTTTCGATCTCGCGCTTCAGAAATTGAGCGCCAGCAATACCCAGTGCCTTTAACGGCAGGTCCTCACCATCAAAATCAGGGACAACTTCACAATAGTCCAAACCATACCGTTCGATGAGTTTGTTTTCTAGATCGACGCACTCCGACACTTCACCGTCGATATAAACCTTTACCAATCCTTCTTGGTTAGCCTTGGTGATAAGACGGTGAGCCTTGAGGCTGGTGAGACCGAGGCGCTTGGCAACGTCTGACTGAGTGAGACCCCCGGCATAATGTAACCAAGCTGCACGCGTTGCCATCGATGTTTCGTCATCGCGAAGCAGGCCGTTGCCGAATCCTACCATGATTCCACCCAACTTTGATATTTTTATCAGTTGATGAAATTTTTTTCACAATTGACCATGCTTGTCAACGTTTTCCTTCGCTTAGAGATAAAAAAGAAAGCCGGACCCGCACCGCTGGATCCGGCTTATTTCGATCAAGACGCTTTTGTGTCGAGGACTCGATATCAAGCAGTTACTGGCGCTAAATGACCATGCCATCAGCGCCAAAGACATGCGCACGTTTAGGCTCGAATTGAAGGCCTACATTGGTGCCTGGCGCGATTTGCAGGGAGCCATCGCCTTCCACGATCATCGGGCCGGACGGCGTATCGACATAAACGAATGTCGTGTTGCCTAATTGCTCGACGATGGTGGTTTTACCCTTGATCGTCGTCTGGGAACTATCTGGATCAACCAGATGAACGTGCTCGGGGCGGATGCCTACTTCAAGTTTGTTGGAGCCGGCTGGTGATCCTGAATTGCGGGTCTGCAAGGTCATGGACGTGTCCCCCGCGAAGTTCACTTTCATGGTTTCGCCATTGACCGATTCTGCCGTCGCCGGAAGAAAGTTCATTGCAGGAGAACCAATGAAAGAAGCGACGAAGCGGTTAGCAGGAAAGTTATAGAGTTCCAGCGGTGTTCCCGCTTGGGAAATTCTACCCTTGTCCAAGACCACAATCTTGTCTGCCAGTGTCATGGCTTCCACCTGATCGTGGGTCACGTAGATCATAGTGGTTTTCAAATCCTGATGAAGTTTTGCCAGTTCCAACCGCATTTGAACGCGCAAAAGCGCATCAAGATTTGAGAGCGGCTCGTCGAACAGGAAGACCTCCGGGTCGCGCACCAAAGCCCGACCAATGGCAACGCGTTGGCGCTGTCCGCCGGAGAGTTGAGCGGGGCGGCGCTCCATCAACGGCTCAAGCTGAAGCATTTTGGCGACTTGATCGGCGCGTTCGTTCTGGGCAGCTTTCGGCATTCCCGCGAGCGACATAGAAAAGCAGATATTGCCACGCACAGTCAGATGTGGATAGAGCGCGTAGGATTGAAAGACCATCGCAACGCGGCGCTTTGCCGGGGGGGTATTGGTAACCTCATTGCCACCAATAAAGGCCTGCCCTTCTGTGATGGCTTCAAGTCCGGCAATCATGCGAAGTAAGGTGGATTTTCCACAACCAGAAGGGCCGAGCAAGGCGCAGAAGGAGCCCTCTTCAACAAACAAATCAAGATTACTGATGACCTGAACTGAGCCATAGCGTTTGCTGATATTCTTGAGTTCAACCGATGCCATGCTCTAACCCTTTATGCCGGCGGTTAGCATAATCGCCTGCGTCACTTTTCGTTGAAAAATCAGATAAATCAGCGCCACCGGCAGGCCTGCCAAAATCGCGGTGGCGAGCTGGCGCGCATATTTCACACCGAACGCGTCGGTCACTTGGGTGATGCCCACTGTGACGTTAAACATGTTCTCCGATGTAGTGACGAGGAACGGCCAGAGAAATTGGTTCCACGCGCCAATGAAGGCAATAATGGAAAGGGCGGTGGTGATGCCCCAATTCATCGGAAGATAGAGACGGAACAGAAGCTGCAGTTCGGTCGCGCCGTCAATGACCGCCGCCTCGCGGAAATCCTTCGGCACCGAGTCGAAGAACTGCTTGTATATCATCACCGTCACCGGCGCGATCAGCTGTGGCAGGATAACGCCCGCCCACGTGTTGATCAGCTTAAACTGGCTCATCAGCACGAAATGGTTGACGATCAGCGCCGGGATCGGGATCATGAAACTGGCAAGGATCAACCACCAGAGCAGCTTGCGCCCCGGAAATTCGAGCTGCGAAATCGCATAGCCTGCCGCAGCGCTCATCGTGATGACAAGGAATGTGACCACCAGCGAGGTGACGATTGAATTCAGATACCAGATGCCAATCTTGGTTTGGAACAGCGTGAACGTGTAGGCTTCAAAGGTGAAGCGCTCGGGCCAAAGCTCAATGCCCGGGCGCACCACGTCCTGCTCTGGTTTGAAACTTGTGACCAGCGCCCAATAGATGGGAAACGCCCAGAAGACCGCCACAACAACAGTCATCACAGTGATGAAGAGACCAATGCGGTCGAGCTGCTTTATCCTGTTCCAGTTTGATGGATCGGCGACTGCGACATGCGCGCCGGCGGCGCGGTCATCAAGGGTCAAGGCGCTCATTTTTCACCCCGCGCGCGCAGCAACTGATATTGCAGCACTGAAACGATGACGATGATAGCGAACAGCACAAGCGCGACCGTCGCGCCATAGCCGCCCTGGTTTTTCTGGAAAGCCGCCCGGTAGATCAGCTGCACCATGCCCAAGGTCGCGTCACCGCGACCGCCGATGGAAAAGAGGTAAATCTGGTCGAAAATCTTCAACTGGAGAATTAGCTGTATTGTCGCTACCAAGACCGTAATCGGCCAGATTAACGGCCAAGTGATACGGGAAAACTGTTGCCAGCGCGTGGCACCGTCGAGTTCAGAGGCCTCATAAATTTCGCTCGAAATGTTTCTTAAACCTGCGATGAATAAGAGTACATTGAAACCGATCAGCCACCATATTGTGACCCAAGCGACGGTCGGCATGAACAGCGGCAAGGTTCGAAAAATCGGGATATTCTGGCCGTAAAAATAAGCGATTGGATGCTGCAAGATGCCGAACTGGGAATCGAGCATCCAGTTCCATATGCGATAGACTACCGAGACGGGCAGGATATAGGGCAGAAAAAACGCCGCAAGCACCGCGCTTTGCCACCAGCCTTTGAGGCGATTTACTCCGAGTGCGATAACGAGGCCAAGAACTGTGCTGGGTACAACGGTCAAGAGGACAAAATACAATGTGTTCCAAAACGCTACTTTGAACAGACGATCTGAAAACAATCGTACGTAGTTTTCTAATCCGACCCATTCACCGGGGCCGATCAGAGGCGCATCGGTAAATGTCATGCCAATCATTTTTAACGTCGGATAAACAAATAAAATGCCATAGATAATAAGAAAAGGGGCGATCAAAATTAGTGCAGTAAGCGATTGCGACCGTTTGTTCTCTAGCATTTTGATCCCCTTCCCGATTGATTTTTTAGAACTGGAACCGGCCGATCTACCCTGAGGCACACCGGCCGGATCGCCAACCCGGGAGGGTTATTTCACTTGACCTTGAAGGTCGTCGCGCATGCCTTCCATCGCGGCCTGCGATTCCATCTCGCCATTGATAGCGGGCATCAGGAAATTACCCGCAGAATCATAAACCGGCGACGCCACACCTGCCAAAACTGAACTCGGATCGAATACAGCCGTGTCTGCCAATTTGGCGTAAGCAGCATTGGGTTGCATCGCTTTGAACTCGTCGTTGTCACGAGCGGCGTTGTAGGCTGGCAGATGCCCAGCTGTGGCCCAGAAGGTCGAGTGCTTGTTCATCCAGGCAATAACTTGCATCACTGCCTTGCGCTTTTCCGCCGTCATCGGCTTGCCGACATTGTTCGGGATGGCGAAGGCATGTGAATCCGCCCATGTGGCCGGATGCGCGAAGAATGTTGGAAGCGAAACCGCACCCCATTCAAACAATTCGCCCTTGGCTTTCAGGTCAGTCATTGTCGGCACTTCCCAGACGCCATTGATATGCATGGCCGCTTTGCCGCCGGTAAACAGAGCGATAGAGGCCGGATATTCTGTCGCCGCTGGTGTAAAACCGCCGGAGACCCAGTTGCGGATTACGTCCGTCGCGGCGACGGCCTTTCCGAGATTGTCTCCGTCGAGGAACTTGCCGTCCTTCAGGAACGAGCCGTCCTGCTGGCCAAGCAGCGAATAGAATATGCGCCACATGGAATCGCCCGCTGCAGAATGGATGGACAGGCCATATTGCGCACCGCCTTCTTGCAATTTCTTCAAGGCGGCGGTGAAGTTGTCGATGCCGTCAAGGCCCTTTGGAAGACCGTCATCGCCGATTAAACCAGCTTTGCCGAGCATGTCCTTGTTATAATATAAAACGACCGCGTGGATGTCGAAAGGTACAGCGTAGGTTTTGCCGTCCACCTGCGCCGCGCCGTAGTTGGCTGGGGCGTAGTCGCCTGCTGCAAGGCCCGCGCCCGCAAGATCATCGGCGGTGATTTCGCTGAGTGCGCCAGTGGTTACACCAAGCGGCAGGCGCGAGAGATGATAGGTCATAACATCGGGGCCTTCACCGACCGCTGCAGATGTCTGCACCTTGGTGTAAAAGGGGATACCCCATTCCAGCGTTGTCGGCTGGATTTCGATCTCAGCACCCATTTCCTTATTGAAATCAGCGATGAGTTGCTTCATGCGCACGCCGTCGCCGCCGCCGAGGAAGTCCCACCAAACCACAACTTCTTTCGCATGTGCGCTTGTCGCAAACAGTGCGGACGAAAGCAGCGCTACCTTCAGAATGTTCTTAATCACGTCGTTCCTCCCATATGGGCAGAGCCCTTTCGCCATAAATTTGGAGCCTTACCGCGGGCGTTCGCGTATCGGCTATCTCAGGAACCGGTTCGGTTTGTGCGATCAGACATGCATCCTCCTGCGCGTCTGGATCACCTTATCAGTCCTTCCATTTCAACGTATCAAACG
>JANOYJ010000385.1:0-1842 GCA_031428815.1 Phyllobacterium sp. | reverse complement strand
CAATTCTTTGAGGAGAAACTGAAGTGTTCAAGTTCACCAATATAGCCACCGCCTTTGCGATCACCTTGTCCGCAATCGCGATTCCCGCATCAGGCAACGCCTCGGCTTTTGTCGCGTGGAAAGTGACCAATGTGCCGTGGGGCGATACGCTTAATGTGCGTAAATATCCTGCGCCACATTCGCAAAAACAATCCGCCTATCCAAACGGAAAGGTGCTTTCGATGACCGGACCGTGCACCGGAGGTATCAACCTCCAGAACATTCAAGGCCTGCCGAAATGGAAGCAACGCCAGATCGTCAAAAATTCCTGGTGCCAGCTTTGGCATGACCCCAAGGGCAATGGCCACTATGTGACCGGGTGGGTGCGCGCGAAGTTTATCAAGCCGTATTGAGAAGCTGTATTGACTTGGCGGCCCGGGCAACGGACACATTCGTTACCCGATCGCCGAAAGCTTCTCGCATGCAAGACGCCGTGAAATTGCCCGATGACGCAACGCGTCCTAAGGCTCCGAAAATTGACGGCGTGAATGAGCAGCAGCGACGGCACGGTCGGAGGCTCGCGCTGTTTCACGAAATGCATTTGCGGGAAATGTCGCGCGTTAATCGCGCCATGGCTGAGGTCTTTGCCGGCGGCGGCAGTGCGGAAAACCTTCTCGCGACCATATCGGCGATGCAGATGGTGTCAAACATGCGCCAATTCGGCAATCTCTGTGGCGCGACATGCGACATGCTCACCGGCCATCACATGATTGAAGACCAATATGTATTTCCCACACTGGAAGGACGCAACGACGGCCTCAACAAAGTCGTTGCACGGCTTCGCGCAGAGCATCTGGTCGTGCAAGATCTCTTGGAAAGACTTGAAGCTGCCGCCCGCGCCATCATCACCGATCCCGGCTCAAAGGCGGCAAACGACCTCCGCTCATCGTTCAAAATACTCGAAACGTTTGTTATTTCCCATTTCGGATACGAGCAGACCGAGCTTGAAGAGGCGTTGGGATTTTATGGGGTAGAGATTTGAGGCTCGTCTGACGCCGGCTCAAAGCTCATCGCCTGCCCATTCATACAATATCGCAATCCCGTCGGCTTCGGGCCATCGTTAAATACATGTCCCAAATGTGAATCACAATCAGCGCAGCGGATTTCGGTACGGGTCATGAAGAAGCCGCGGTCTTTATATTCGCTGACGGCGTCGCCTTCAACCGGCGCATAAAAGCTCGGCCAACCGGTGCCGGAATCAAACTTGGTCTTTGAATCAAACAGTGCTCTGCCGCACCCGATGCACCGGTAGAGGCCACTGTCGTGATTATCCCAGTTCGGTCCGGTATAAGCGCGTTCGGTGCCGTGCTTGCGGGCGACGTGATATTGTTCCGGGGTCAACTGCGCACGCCACTCGGCATCCGACTTAATAATTTTCGATGTCACGGCCGAATTTGCCATATTCTTTCTCCAGTGATGACTGAAATATAAGGTTATGAGACTGGAGCTGCAAGGTCATGGCGAAAAGCTAATCCGGTAAGTAAATTAAAGAAAAAGAAGTGTTACAGGAGTGTTATTAATCTTGATGTGACCAATGGTGATACACATTGGGTAAAAATCTCCAATTGGAGAAGCCACACAAATTAGTTCTCGTTTACAACCGGTATTAGACGTTAGTTGTAATGCAACGTTGAATTTTTGATTTCTGACAGGTAATATTTGCCCCAATAAAGATTGGGAGTGTCCAAAAAATTCGAAGCAACCATGCTTTAATACATGAATCAGTTTGACTTTTCTAGAAAATGATAAAATACACAGACTTTGTTGATTTTTTTCTGTGCGTTGGTCCGTTTGCCAGATTTT
>JANOYJ010000384.1:0-1759 GCA_031428815.1 Phyllobacterium sp. | reverse complement strand
GCAAAGTCACGGAAGCCAATGGGCGTCCGGCGGTCAAACTTTCTGATAATCTCAATAAAGCCACGGGCGATCCGTCTGAAATTCAACGCTATCTTCGCCTGTTTGGCGATGAAGACTTGGCGCGGCAGTCAGTGAAAGTCTGAATACGTTAAATTTTGTGGGCAAATTGAAGGTATTGACATTTAGGCCGGAACAAACCATTTAGCGCCCATCGATATTTGGCCGAAAGACTTAGGGCCGCGGAACACTGCGCTTGCTAAAGACCTCCCTTCAAAAATCGACACTACCTTCCATGCGCGACTTTGCGCACGGATCATCTATCTAAACACCTTGAAAGGTTTCGTTATGGCCACTGGCACAGTAAAATGGTTTAATTCGCAAAAAGGCTTCGGCTTCATCCAGCCTGACAACGGCGGCGCAGACGCGTTCGTCCATATCAGCGCCGTAGAACGCGCAGGCATCAACGATCTCAAAGAAGGCCAGAAGGTCTCTTTTGAATTGGTTGCTGACCGTCGCTCCGGCAAGATGTCCGCTGATCAGCTTCGCCTGATGTAAGTTATGCGATCCGCAAGGGTCGTATCCAAAAAAGGCCGGCAGCAATGTCGGCCTTTTTTTGTTTGGATGATGCAGCGTAAAAGAGGCTGTGTAACCATATGAGCTTGCCCGAACTCCTTGATTCTATGCGCATCTGCTCCCTATGCGAAAATCTACCTCTCGGTCCAAAACCTATTTTCCAAATCGACGCACGCGCCCCGGTCCTCATCGTCGGTCAAGCACCCGGTCGACTTACCCATGCCAAGGGCATTCCCTTCGACGACCCGAGCGGCAATAGACTGCGCCATTGGCTCGGCGTCTCGCGCGAAGAATTTTACGACCCGTCAAAATTCGCCATCTTCCCGATGGGCCTGTGCTTTCCCGGCACCGCTAAAGGCGGTGACCTGCCGCCGCGCCCCGAATGCGCGCCGCGTTGGCGCAGTAAGGTTTTAAGCCAGCTTCCCGATGTAAGCCTGACCCTCCTGCTCGGAAAATTTGCCCATGATTGGCACTTAGGCAGCAGACAGGGCAAATCACTGACTGAAACCGTTATCGATTGGCGCGGATTTTGGCCAAACCTTCTCCCGCTCCCGCATCCCAGCCCGCGCAATATGCGCTGGTTTAAGGTCAATCCATGGTTTGAAGCGGATGTCGTGCCGGAACTGAGGGCGCGTGTCGGCAATCTTATCGGTAAAGACCAAGAAACCGCATCCGGCATCGCGCGTCACGCTTGATCGGTTTGATCTTGTCGTTTACCCACACACTCAGTGCGGTCGTGGCGAAATTGGTAGACGCAAGGGACTTAAAATCCCTCGGGCTTTGCCCTTACGGGTTCGATTCCCGTCGACCGCACCAAATTTTAGCCAACGAGGAACCGCCCATGTCCGAATCCCGCGTCACCGCCGCCATGCTCGCCATTGGCGATGAACTTTTGTCGGGCCGGACCAAGGACAAGAATATCAGCCATTTGGCGACAATCTTAACAGCAGCTGGCATTGAGCTTCTCGAAGTGCGCATCGTGCCGGATGTCGAAAACGAGATCGTTGCCGCGCTGAATGCCTTGCGGGTGCGCTATAGCTATGTGTTCACCTCCGGCGGCATTGGCCCGACGCATGATGACATTACGGCGGACGCCATTGCCAAAGCCTTCGGTCTGCCGTGCGAACACGATGCCAAGGCGATGAAACTCCTCGGCGATAGTTACGCGGCGCGGGGCGTTGAGTTC
>JANOYJ010000383.1:0-3443 GCA_031428815.1 Phyllobacterium sp. | reverse complement strand
CGATGAATCAGGTGAATCATCACGTCGATGCCAATGCCCATGACAATCGGGATGCCAACGAAGTTGATCATGGACAGCTTGATGTCGGCCATGACCAAATGCATGCAAGCCTTTTGAATGACTCACGGATTACCAATCTCGAAGGCCTGAATGCGCGGGATTTGACCGCCGAACATCTCGGTCGCCATAAGATTGAGTTCGTCGTCAGCGATGTCAGTTTCATATCGGTGAAACTCGCTTTGCCAAATGCACTGGCGCTTGCAGAACCCGGTGCGCATTGTCTGATTCTGGTCAAACCGCAATTTGAAGCGGGCAGGGCGGCGATTGGCAAGGGCGGCCTATTGAAAGACAAATCCATGGCCGAATCCATCGCGCAGGACCTGTCGGATTGGCTCGATACACAACTCCATTGGCGCAGCCTCGGTGTTTGCCCGTCCCCCATTGAGGGCGGCGACGGCAACCGGGAATATCTGCTCGCAGGAATCAAAGACTGATGATGAACAGCTTAAAGATCGAACGCATCGGGGCGCAGGGCGATGGCGTCGCGTCGGGTGAAAAGGGTCCGGTCTTCGTGCCATTCACTCTGCCCGGCGAGCGCGTCAACATCGCGGTCAATGGCAGTGAGGGCACCGCCATGTCGGTGTTAGAGCCGTCACCGGACAGGATCGATCCCGCCTGCAAGCATTTCGAACAGTGCGGCGGCTGCGCTTTGCAGCATTGGGCGCCTCAACCCTATCTCGAATGGAAGCGCCAAATTGTGCGTGAGGCTCTGGCCTCAAAAGGCATTGAGGCCGACGTCAAGCCCACCATCGCCTGCCAACCCCGCGAGCGCCGCCGCGTCACGTTCACAGCGCGTAAAGTGCATGATAAGATCACAATCGGTTTTAACGCCGCCCGCTCACACGACATTGTCGAGATCGAGGAATGCCCGGTCTCCATGCCTTCGTTGATCGCTGCGCTTCCCGCCTTGAAGCGATTGGCAACGATCCTCATTACCAAAAACGATCCGGCCAGATTATCGGTAACGCAAACGGATTCAGGCCTCGACATTTCCGTCGATGGCGTACCCGCCCCGCAAGGAGAAGCCCGCAAACGGGCGTCTGAATATACGATCTTAAACAAATGGACGCGGTTGAGTGTTGCTGGTGAAATCATTGTCGAACCGCGCAAACCGGTCTTGAGTTTCGGCAAAGTTCCGGTCTTCCTCGCCCCGGGCGGTTTTCTGCAAGCCGTGCATCACGTTGAAGAGGCAATGGCGGCGCTTGTGTCGGCGCATATGGCGAAGTCCAAGAAGGTCGCAGACCTGTTTGCGGGCGCTGGTTCCTTCACGTTCCGCGTTGCGGAAAAGTCAGCGGTCCACGCGGTTGAAAGCGATGCGGGTTCGGTCGCGGCGCTCGATCATGCGTGGAAAAATGTCCAAGGCCTCAAACCCATCAGCACCGAAAAGCGCGACCTCTACCGCCGCCCGCTCATTCCATTCGAACTGAAAGCCTATGACGGCGTGGTCTTCGACCCGCCAAGAGCAGGTGCAGAGGCGCAATGCACGGTGCTCGCCAAAACCGCCATAAAACGCATCGCCGCCATATCCTGTAATCCGATCACGCTGGCGAGGGATTTGCGGATACTCATCGACGGCGGCTACAAGCTCGTAAGCGTGACGCCGTTTGATCAATTTCTATGGTCGCCGCATGTGGAAGTCGTGGCGCTGCTGGAGCGGTGAGTTCTCATCGACCATCACTTAGTTCAACTATTGGCCAGCACATGAAATATTTGGGGTTTGCGGTCGATTCCATCTCGGATAAAATTCCAAGTGAAGTGAGCCGATCCACCATGCTTTTGGCCGTTGGATATGTGGTGTTAAGCCTTGTGGCGACTTGCGGAACAGAGATGACCGGTGAAATGAAGAGTTCGTCAACGATCATCATCATTCGTGCTGAACCCTTTGATTCTGAAATTCGATCCCTGAAGTCCCTGCGCAAGAGCTCAAGATCGGAGAACGTCTTGAATGCGGATTTGCAAGACAGTGTCACCATTTCTAAAAAAAAGGTGACCCAAGGTGTCCACGAGCTGTCGCGCGACACGGAAAGCATCAAGTCCACATAATCATCTTTGCGACCATCAACTGCGGGGCTGAGGTAGAGAAGTGGACCGTCCAAAACACCGACTTGCATTAGAAAAATTGGGATGAGTATTCTTCCAACGCGCCCATTGCCATCGGCAAACGGATGGATAGTTTCAAACTGATAGTGAACCAATGCCGCATCGATAATGGGCGGTATTCCGCCAACCTCCTGCCGGTTTATGTATTTTTCCAGCTCAGCCATTGCTATTTCGGTTTCAGCAGGCGGTGGTGGAACAAACCTAGCACTTACGATTTGTCGATTTGAGCCACCAATAAAGTTTTGTTGACTCTTATATTCACCCGGTCGTTTGCTTGCACCTCTGTGGCTGGAGACTTGACTCAGCAATACCCGGTGAACTTCCTTGATTAGGCGGTTTGAGATTGGAATTTCGCGGCGTAGTCGGTCTGCTGTTTCGAATGCTCTAATATAGTTTCTCACTTCTATGGTGGATTCGTCGACATTCGCATCTTCGTCAGCGTCCGCCAAAGCAAGCGCATTTGCAGTTGTATAGGTGCCCTCCATTGATGACGACAGCAGCGCCTCTTTGCGCTGGAGTGGACGAATGACAAGCATTGGATTTGTCATTCCACGTCCGGCAGCGTTCAATTCTCCGAGTGCTTGCATAGCTTGTGCCAACGGCATTGCCAGCGCTGCGTAATCTAGCGATGGAGGTAACGGATTTGGCACAAAGGCCATCTGATTGGCGATTGTAGGGATTAAAGTTCCACTGGGAGACTCTTTAAACTGATTGGCTTCCATTAAAGCAAACTATAATCCATGCGACGTAGATTAAAGTTTTATGCTAAAAACTATAATCGTCAAGCGACAGATTAAAGTTTTCTTGAGTCTACTACAGCCCCGTCCCGCCCACCGTCACCTGATCCATCCGCAGATGCGGTTGGCCGACGCCGACTGGAACACTCTGGCCGCCTTTGCCGCACATGCCGATTCCTGTATCGAGCTTCATGTCATTGCCGACCATGGAAATGCGCCGCATGCTCTCCGGGCCGTTGCCGATTAGCATTGCGCCCTTGATCGGCGCGCCGACTTTACCATTTTCGATCATATAGGCTTCTGTGCACCCGAAGACGAATTTGCCGGAGGTGATGTCCACCTGACCCCCGCCGAACGACACGGCGTAAATGCCTTTTTTAACGGAAGCGATGATTTCTTCCGGGGTTTTGTCACCGGAAAGCATATAAGTATTGGTCATGCGCGGCATCGGTGCGTGGGCGTAGGATTCGCGTCTACCATTGCCGGTCGGAGCGACACCCATCAGCCGCGCATTTTGGCGGTCCTGCATATAGCCGACCAAGCGCC
>JANOYJ010000382.1:0-2053 GCA_031428815.1 Phyllobacterium sp. | reverse complement strand
CTCGTGGCCCTGGCCAAGGCCGGTCAGGGCGAGGCACTGGTCATTGGAGATATTGCGACAGACGAAAACATTCCCAAGAAATTTCTCGAGCAAATATTACTTGACTTGAAGCGGAATGGAATTTTGGAAAGCCGCCGTGGTAAGGACGGCGGATATTTACTGTTGAAACCTGCGGATGAGGTGACGTTTGGGGAAGTGCTGCGCCGTGTGGACGGCCCGCTCGCGCCGCTGCCCTGCCTCTCCAAGGTTGCTTACCGGCGCTGCGTGGACTGTAAGAATGAGCGATCATGTGAAATCCGCAAAGTCTTCGCAGGTGTCGCGATAGCCTCACGAAAGGTTCTGGACGGCACAACGCTTCAAGATGCAATTACAGGAAATTTTTCTTCAGAAGAGAACATATTGGAATGAAAATCTCCTAGCCAGCCATTTTCCCCGTCTTCGCGTAACTTTCATATCTCTATTAATTTGGTAGTGTATTGAGGAAATTGAATTCAGGAGGAACAGATGACCCACTTCAGAACTTCATTTCTAGCTGTAAGTCTCGCAACATTGGCAATGGCGCTTCCGCTTTCCTTGAGCGCCCGAGCCGACACTACGATACTCAACGTTTCGTACGATCCAACTCGTGAGTTTTACAAAGAATTCAACGAGGCCTTCGCGGCCAAATGGAAAGCGGATACCGGCGAGACGTTGACCGTTCAAGCCTCGCATGGGGGATCTGGCAAGCAGGCACGGGCTGTGATCGACGGTCTGGGCGCCGATGTTGTCACCCTCGCGCTTGAGAGCGACATCAACGCCATCGCGTCGAAATCCAAACTGATTACGTCGGATTGGCGCACTAAATTGCCAAACAATTCCTCGCCTTACACCTCAACCATCATTTTCCTTGTGCGCAAGGATAATCCCAAAGCCATCAAGGATTGGGGCGATCTCATCAAAGACGGCGTAGAAGTCATCACGCCGAACCCGAAGACCTCTGGCGGGGCACGCTGGAATTACCTTGCGGCTTGGGCTTGGGCCAACGGTGCCTATGGCGGTGACGAGGCAAAAGTAAAAGAATACATAGCCAATCTCTTCAAGCATGTGCCAGTGCTCGATAGCGGCGCCCGCGGCTCGACCACGACATTTGCCCAACGCGAAATTGGCGATGTGCTGCTGTCTTGGGAGAACGAGGCCTATTTGGCGCTCGTCGAATTTGGCGCTGATAAATTTGACATTGTCATTCCGCCGCAATCAATTCTCGCCGAACCGCCGGTAGCGATTGTTGATGGCAATGTCGATGAGCATGGAACGCGTAAGGTCTCAGAAGCCTACCTCAACTATCTTTATTCCGAGGAAGGTCAGAAGTTGGTCCTCAAACACCATTACCGGCCATCCAGACCGGAACTGGTCGATGCCGCCGAGCTTGCCAAACTGCCGCAATTGAAACTAGTGTCAATTGACGATCCCATTTTCGGGGGATGGGCCAAAGCTCAGACGTATCATTTTGACGATGGCGGTGTGTTCGATCAGATCTATAAACCGGGGCAGTGATGTATGAGTAAAGCCTTCGCGTCAGCGGGGTTTCAATGGAAAAGGCCAAGCGTGCTCCCCGGTTTCGGTCTGGCGCTTGGCTTTTCCCTTGTTTACCTGACCCTTATCGTCCTCATTCCGCTGGCAGGTCTTGTGCTCCGGTCCTCGACGCTCGGCTGGAGCAATTTTATCGAAATTGCGACTGATGAGCGGGTTGTTGATGCGCTTACGGTGAGTTTTGGCACGGCTTTTGCCGCGGCGCTTATCAATGTTGTGTTTGGCGTGATCGTCGCCTGGGTTCTAGTGCGTTACCGATTTCCCGGACGCCGGATCATCGATGCAGTGGTAGACCTGCCCTTCGCCTTGCCGACAGCAGTGGCCGGCATCGCATTGACCGCGCTCTACGCGCCCAATGGCTGGATAGGACAGCTTCTGAAGCCGTTTGACATCAAAATAGCCTTCACAAATGCAGGCATTGTCATCGCACTGATATTTGTCGGCCTTCCCTTCATTGTTCGCACCGTCCAGCCGGTCATGGAGG
>JANOYJ010000381.1:0-2511 GCA_031428815.1 Phyllobacterium sp. | reverse complement strand
GATTTGATTGTAGCCCGTGTCCTTGGCTAAGTGTTCGGCGATCCAGGCGTTGAATTTGCGGCGGCGATATAATAAGAACGGCCCGTTAGCCGATCCTACATAAGCTCGCGACAATCTCTGTGCAAAGTAATCGGACCAACGCCGATCTTGCCAATGATCTTGGCAATTTGGCGCAACGCTCGCTGTCGATGATCGCAAAGAATTGCGATGGCAGAGTGCCGGTCTGCGGCGCGCTTTCCGACGCCGATCAGGCTATTTTGGATCTTGCTGCAACGTCATTCGAGCGGGCCCAACAGGCGATGAATAGCCAGGCCATCCATACCGCGCTCGCTGCGATATTTGAAGTTGTGGCTGAAGCCAACCGCTATTTCGCCGGACAAGAGCCTTGGGCATTGCGCAAGACGGATTTTGCCCGGATGGAGACGGTGCTTTATGTGACGGCGGAAGTTATTCGCCGCGTCGCACTCCTCATTCAACCCTTCATGCCGCAATCGGCGGAGAAGTTGTTAGACACATTGGTTGTTGGTGCTGATAAGCGTGACTTCGCGCATTTCGGCGAGGCGTTTGCACTCGTGTCTGGAACCGCGCTTCCGCCACCGGAACCGGTCTTTCCCCGCTATGTCGAAAAGCCTGAAAGCGGCGAATAGACATGCTGGTCGATAGCCATTGCCATCTTGATTTCCCGGATTTCGATGCCGGGCGCGATGAGATTATCAAACGTGCTGGAGACGTTGGCGTTGGACTGATAGTCACGATTTCGACCCGTGTGCGTCAGTTCGACCGCATTCGCGCAATTGCGGAAACCTATCCGAATGTTTTCTGCTCCGTTGGCACGCATCCGCATCAAGCGGGTGAAGAGACGGATGTGACAGCGCACAAATTAATCGAGCTGTCGCACTATGAGAAATGCGTAGCGATTGGCGAAGCGGGTCTTGATTACCATTATGACAAAGCGCCGCGCGATGCACAGGCGCATGGCCTGCGTGTGCATATCGATGCCGCGCGTCAAACCGGATTGCCGCTGGTTATCCATGCCCGCAATGCCGATGAAGATATGGAAAAAATCCTCGTGAGCGAAACAGGGAAGGGGGTCTTCCCTTTCCTTCTGCATTGCTTTTCCTCCGGTGCGCGGTTGGCGGAAGTTGGAGTTGAACTGGGTGGCTATGTGTCCTTCTCCGGCATTTTGACGTTCAAAAATTCCGAAGACATTCGTGCCATCGCCCGCACGGTACCAACAGAGCGCATCTTGGTTGAAACCGATGCACCCTATCTAGCACCACCACCGCATCGGGGCAGACGCAACGAACCAGCCTTTGTGCGCGATACTGCACAGTGTCTTGCAGAAACGCTGGGCCAATCAATTGAAGAAATCGAGTTGATTACAACGCGAAATTTTTTCCGCTTGTTCTCCAAAGTGCCGCGCCAGTGGATGCCGGAAGGTCTACATGTCTGATGTGATGCGCTTTACGATACTCGGCTGCGGTTCATCGCCAGGCGTGCCGCGCATCACCGGCGACTGGGGCAATTGCGATCCGGACAACCCGAAAAACCGGCGCTTGCGTTCGTCCATGCTGGTTGAGCGCATTGCCGAGACTGGCGATAAGACTGTCGTCGTTGTCGATACCGGACCGGATTTCCGCGAACAAATGGTTCGCGCCGAAGTAAAACGGATAGACGCCGTCGTCTATACCCATGCGCACGCGGACCACATTCATGGGATTGATGATCTGCGCGGCTACTGGCACGAGCACAAGAAGCTGATTGACGTTTATGTCGATGCCTTCACGGCGCAGCGTTTGCACGAAAGTTTCGGCTATTGCTTTCAAACACCGCTTGGAAGCTACTACCCACCAATCCTGCGCGAGCATCGAATTGTTCATCATCAGCCTTTTGAAATAGTAGGTGACGGCGGCGCAATTACATTCGAACCTTTGCCGCAGCAGCATGGCTCGATTATCTCATTGGGTTTCCGCATCGGCGGCATCGCTTATTGCTCAGACGTCAGCGATTTTCCAGTGAGCAGCATCGAGCGGCTGAGCGAGCTTGATGTCTTGGTGATTGACGCACTCCAGTACAGACCGCATCCGACACATATTTCATTGGAAGAGAGCTTGGGTTGGATCAAGCGTTTTACTCCGCATCGAGCAATTTTGACTCATATGCATACGCCATTAGACTATGAAACCGTTCTAGTTGAGACGCCAAAGGATGTAGAGCCGGGTTTTGATGGGCTGCAATTTGAGTTCTCATTATGATGTAAATTCAACTGGTTGCAGATCATGTCTGTCAAATAGGTGCGCACTGTTAATCAATGTGTGCTATTTATGTTCCATAATCTATCTTATGCAATGAATACGTCTGTGTGACGTATGGTAAAATTGGTCGGCCTTAGCCCAACTCCACGAAGCTGTCTTCTATATGAATCCGAATAATCTCCTCGAAGCTCGTCTCTGCCTTAAAGCCTAACGCCGAGGCGCGCGTTGTTTCAAAGTCTGAGGGCCAACCGGCCAC
>JANOYJ010000380.1:0-11752 GCA_031428815.1 Phyllobacterium sp. | reverse complement strand
ACGCGGATGTTACACTGCTCGGCGTGGCCAACAAAGCCTTCCAGCATGCACAGGCGTGAGCCGTAAGCGCCTATCCGGGCGGCCGCCTCATCGGTCGTTATGCGCTGATAGCTGTGAGTCTTCAGGAACTTGCCCACCCAGAGCCCGCCGGTGTAGCGGCCAGCTTTCTTTGTCGGCAAAGTATGATTGGTGCCGATGACTTTGTCGCCATTGGCAACATTGGTACGCGCCCCGAGGAAAAGTGCGCCATAGCTGTGCATATTGTCCAGATACCAATCATCACGGTCGGTCATGACCTGCACATGCTCGGACGCGATATCGTTGGCAACAGCCAGCATTTCGTCGTGCGTCTCGCAAAGGATGATCTCGCCGTAATCAGCCCAGCTGACTGACGCAGTTGCGGCGGTGGGCAATATCGTCAAGAGACGGTCGATCTCCGCCATCGTGCCCTCAGCCAGCTTGCGCGAGGTTGTCACCAAAATTGATGGGGAATTGTAGCCGTGCTCGGCCTGTCCGAGCAGGTCGGTCGCGCACAACTCCGCATCGACAGTGTCATCGGCAATGAGCATGGTCTCGGTCGGGCCTGCGAAAAGGTCAATGCCGACTCGGCCGTAAAGCTGGCGCTTGGCTTCGGCAACGAATGCGTTGCCCGGGCCGACGAGCATGTCGACTGCCTTGATGGTTTCGGTACCCAGCGCCATTGCTCCGACCGCCTGCATACCGCCGAGCACATAGATTTCATGTGCGCCCGCCAGCTGCATTGCGGCGACGATGGCCGGATGGGGTTCTCCGTTTACCGGCGGAGCCGATGCCACAATGCGCGGCACGCCCGCGACATTGGCAGTGAGCACTGACATGTGCGCGGAAGCAACCATCGGGAACTTGCCGCCAGGCACATAGCAGCCGACCGACTGCACCGGAATGTTGCGGTGGCCGAGAATGACGCCCGGCTCAGTCTCGATTTCAATATCGCGCATCGAAGCCTTTTGCGCTTCAGCAAACCGGCGGATCTGCGTCTGTGCAAAACGAATGTCTTCCATATCGCGCGGCCCGACCTTCTGCATGGCTGCGTCGATTTCGGACTGCGACAGGCGAAATGAAGGCCGGTCGAACTTGTCGAATTTTATCGACAAGGCCCGCACGGCAGCATCGCCGCCAGACTCGATCCCGGCGAGTGTGGCTTCCACTGTGGAGCGGGTGCGCGCGTCATCTTCGGCCCTTTCCAAGGCCGGTTTGCCGTGCTTCAGCCAGGTCACCGTCATATAAAACTCCAGAGTGAATACGTTTGCAATATGCTTAAGCTGGATTGCCCTTTAGGTGCAAGCGGCTTGTCGAAATTTGTGCATAAACGCTTCAGTTCTCCTTCGTATAATCCATCGAGGTTATAGAAAACATTGCTATTTTCAATGATTTGGAGGTTTGCTTTCGAAAAATATCGGTGAATGTTTGCAAACGTATTCATTGGCGGCTAGATGGAGTCCGTAAAATGCACCGGCCACCCGGCCTGAAAGGAGTCCCATGTCCAACCAGCAATCGTCTTACCCTGCTGACAAGATCACTTGGGTCAAGTCACCAAGCCGGAGCGCGGAGGGAGACAACAAGCTTGTCGCTGACACCGTCGCGAAAGTTTTGGGCGAGGTGAAAACCAAGGGTGACGCAGCCGTCAGACACTATTCCAAAGAGTTCGATCAAGCCGACTTGGACGTTTTCGAAGTCACGATGGCAGAACGCGAAGCGTCAGTTGCACGGCTTGATCCGCAGACGCGCAAGGATACGGAATTTGCCATAGCCAATGTCCGGCGATTTGCCGAGGCGCAGCTGGCGACGATTTTGCCGTTGGAGGTGGAACTGCTGCCCGGTGTTTATATGGGGCACCGCGTCATTCCGATCGAGCGGGTTGGTTGCTATGTGCCGGGGGGGCGCTTTCCGCTTCTCTCCGCGCCTATCATGACCATTGTTCCGGCCAAGGTTGCCGGAGTGGATGAGATCATTGCCTGCCTGCCGCCAAATGCACATGAGGCGATGGTGGCGGGCTGCCATTTATCAGGCGCAGACCGCATTTTCAGAATTGGTGGTGCACAGGCAATTGCCGCCATGGCATTTGGTACCGAAACCGTCCCGAAAGTCATGAAGATCATGGGGCCAGGCAACGCATTTGTGAACGAAGCCAAGCGGCAAGTGTTCGGCCCCGTGGGCATCGACCAGCTGGCCGGACCATCCGAGATCTACGTTTTGGCGGATGCGACCGGCGATGCGGAGATGATTGCAACTGACCTGTTGGCGCAGGCCGAGCATGATGTGCGCACGCGTGTCGGGCTGATCACCACGCACCGTCCGCTTGCCGAGGCTGTTCTGGCCGAGATCGAGAAACAACTGCCGGGCCTCTCAACAGCACACGTCGCAGCCCCTGCATGGGCGGATTATGGCGAGATCGCCGTATGTGCCGACGAAGATGCGATGATAGCCTACTCCGATTTCATCGCCGCTGAACATTTGCAGGTCCACACAATCGACCCGCACGCATTTGGCAAACGGCTGCGCAACTACGGCTCTCTCTTCATCGGCGAATTGGCCAGCGTCGTCTATTCCGACAAGTGCTCGGGCACCAACCACACGCTGCCGACCATGGCGGCTGGTCGCTACACCGGCGGGCTTTGGGTCGGCGCTTACGTAAAGATCGCAACACACCAATGGCTTGACGAGCGGGGGGTGAACACGGTCGCCCCACCTGCCGCCCGGCAGGCGGCAAGCGAGGGGCTCGAAGGTCATCGCCGCGCCGCGCAGCTGCGTCTCGACCGGATGCAGAAGCGCTAAGCGTTACGTGTGTGTCACAGGGGCGGGCGTTGGACCGAATGGTCTGTCGCCTGTTCAAAGGCATGACCGACGCGGCAGATCAGGTCGTCGTCGCCGCGCCGCCCGATGAGTTGCAACCCGAGGGGCAGACCGCCGTCAAAGCCGCAGGGCAGGGACAGGGCAGGCTGGCCGGTCAAGTTGAAGGCGATCGTGCGCATCGGCGTCCAGACAGCCTTCTCACCGTCAAAGGCGGAAAAGGGCAGGGCGGTCGTCAGGGTCGTCGCAGTCATCATCAAGTCCACACCCTCCATCGCGGCCAGCATCGCCTCTGTCAGGGGTGCCACGGCGCTGCGGGCAAGTGCCAGGTCGGCGTCGGAGATCGCTGCGCCGAAGGCCAGGCATTGCAGGGTAGGGCGACCGTAGGCGGAGGCCCGTGTCGCAATGAGATCGCGGTGGCCGGCCAGCGCCTCGGCGTGCATAATGACCGCGGCGGCAGCCTCATAGGGTGCGTATTCGGGCAGGTCGATCAGCGTGATGCGGGCACCAAGCAGCGACAGAGTGGCGGCGGCAGCGTCCATCGCGTCGATCATGGCCGCGTCGGCCTTGGGGTCGGTTGCGAACCAGTCGCGCGCATAGCCGATGGTTAGACCGGCGACGCCTTGACCGATGTCTGCGGAAGCGGGTCGCCATTCGGCGCTTTCGGTGATTGCGTCCAAGGCAAGTGCCGCCTCGGCCACTGACGCTGTGAGGGTGCCGGTATGATCCAGCGCGGGCGACAGCAGAAATGATCCGGCGCGGGCGACACGGTCATAGCTGGGCTTCAGCCCGACACAGCCGCAATAGGCGGCAGGCGCACGGATCGAGCCGCCTGAGTCGGTGCCAAGCGCCAGCCGTACTAGTCCGCCCCCTACCGCCACAGCCGACCCTGAGGAGGAGCCGCCGGTGGTGTAGTCGGGGTTCCACGGGTTGCGGGCGGGCGGTTCGGGCAGGTTCAGGTCAGGGCCGACCATGCCGAATTCGTAGGTGGCAACCTTGCCGATCAAGACGGCACCTTGGGCGCGCAGGCGCGCGACAACCGGGGCGTCCTGATCGGCGATCCTGCCCGCCAGAACGGCCGAGCCGCTTGTGGCGGGTTGACCTGCCACATCGGTCATGTCCTTGACCGCCACGGGCAATCCGCAGAACGGCCCAGGATCTTGGCCCGCAGCCAGCATCGCATCGGCGGCATCGGCCTGATCCAGCGCATCAGCGGCGACATGGGTGAAGGCGTCCAGACCCTTTCGCGCGGTGATACGGTCCAGCACTGCCTGCACCAGCGCACGGGAGGTCAAAGTGCGCGAACGCAGCGCAGCGGCCGCCTGAAACAGCGAAAGGTCTGCGGCGTCACTCAATTCACGGCGTCCATATAGCGCGCCACGCGGGCAACCTCGGATTTCATGTGGCGGGCACCTTGCAGGGCGGCGGCAAAGGCCCGCTCGTCAAGCGTAATGCCCTTTTCCGCGAGCAATTCGCGAAAGGTTTCTGCAGTAAGTTCGGTCATTGCGGGTTTCCATGTTTGCGGGTCGATCCGCGGATGATCAGGGCGGCGTCAAGGACCACCCGTTTAGAAATGCCCGTGCCCTCGGTGATCTGGGTGATCAGCATCTGCACGGTTTGAGCCACCATCTGTTCAACATTCTGGCGCACCGTGGTTAGATTGTAAGAAGGCCATGCCGCCAATGGAACGTCGTCAAAACCCACGACCGATACATCATGTGGTATTGTCAATCCCATTTCGAAGCGCAGCACATCCATGACTGCAAAAGCCATATGATCATTGGCAACAAAAACAGCGTCCGGTCTGTGAGGCGTGGCAAATAATTCTCGCGCCGCACATTGCGCATCTGCATAACTGAAGTTTCCCTCGGCACGTGCGTAAAGGTCTTTACCCGCTGCTTGCAGCCCCGCGCGAAAACCAGCCTCACGGTCGATTTGGGTGGAGGCACCCGAAAATCCGGCGATGTAGGCGATCCTCTCATGTCCGAGTGAGATCAGGTAATCAGCCAGTAATCGCCCGCCCTTCGCATTGTCTGTTGTCACCGAGGACAGGCGTGGATCCTTAAGTGCGCGGTTGAACAGCACCACCGGAATTCCTGTCGCATGGCAACGCTCAGCAAGGTCTGACGACATCGACACAGAAGCCATAACAATGCCGTCCACTTGATAGTCCATCAGCTCACGCACCACCTGATCGACGTTGACGGTCGAAATAGGTGCCAGAAATACCAGTACGTGGTAACCTTCTTTCTGAAGTTCGCCCGATAGGCGCTCAACCACTTCCGGATAAAAATAGTTCTCAAGATAAGCCACCAAGAGGCCAATGATGCGACTCTTACCCGATTTCAGTGACCTTGCCAGAACGTTGGGTCGATAACCCAATTTATCGGCTGCCGCGCGGACTTTTTCTGCTGTCTTGGCGCTCACCGACGATCCGATTGTGAAAACACGGCTGACAGCTGACTGGCTCACACCCGCCAACGCCGCCACCTCCAGTGACGTTACTTTTTCATTCGCCATAAGCGCAGTTCCTCTGCCGACGCTCGTCTTTCCAGATACAGCGCGGTGCGGCAAGTCAGTTATTGTCGATTAGGCAGGCGTAAGCCGGTCGATTTGTCGAAAAGGTGGACTATCGCCGGACGGATGGCGATAGACAAAGGATCGCCGATATCGATACGAAAATCTTTCGTTGCCTTGACGGCCACCAACGCCTCCCCGACCCGCACAGTTACAAGCGTGGCATCGCCCAGCAGCTCCATCGAATATACCGGAGCGTTGATTTGTCCAGTGGAGCCGGTGTTTGCAATGGCGACATCTTCCGCCCTGAAGCCGAGTATAAACGGGCCATCTGGCGCATTCAGCCCCTGAACTTCCATTCCATCAGCGCGGAACGTCCCGCCTGTTAAATGGCCGGAAACCAGGTTCATAGCCGGCGACCCGATAAACCCCGCAACGAATGTGTTGGCCGGCCGGTCGTAGATCTCGGTTGGCGTTCCGACTTGCTGCATCCGGCCATGGCTCATGACCACAACGCGGTCGGCGAGCGTCATCGCTTCGATCTGATCGTGGGTCACATAGACGGTTGTTGTTTTAAGCGTATGATGAAGATTCTTGATTTGCGCCCGTGTCGAGACGCGCAATTTGGCGTCGAGGTTTGACAGGGGTTCGTCCATCAGGAACGCGTTCGGTTCGCGCACAATGGCGCGGGCGAGCGCCACGCGCTGACGTTGGCCGCCGGACAGTGCCGCCGGGCGGCGGTCGAGATAATCACCGAGCTCCACCATTGCCGAGGCACGCATGACACGCTCGTGATGCTCCGCCTTTGGAATGCGGCGTACACGCAAAGGGAAGCGGATATTTTCATAGACTGTCAGGTTCGGGTACAAACCGTAGCTTTGGAACACCATGGAGATGTCCCGGTCCTTTGGTTCCAGTTTGTTTACCAGACGGTCACCGATCCATATTTCGCCTTCAGTAATGCTTTCAAGCCCGGCGATCAAGCGCATGGAGGTGGTTTTGCCGCAGCCAGAGGGCCCAAGAAAGACAACGAATTCACCGTCGGCAATATCCAGATTCACATCACTGACACCCGTGATCGCACCCCAGCGTTTTGCGACATTCTTGAGTTGAATTCGGGCCATGATTTATCCTTTGACAGCGCCGGCGGTCAGACCGGAAACGATCTGGCGCTGGAAAAAGAGGACGAGAATGAAAAGCGGCACGGTGGCGGAAACCACGGCGGCCACAGCGAACATGATATTGCCTTCATTCGCAATCGAGCCGAGGAAGGACGATATTTTAGGGATCATCGTCTGGTTGTCCTGAGACAGCAGCATCGAGGTGACGGCAAAGTCGTTGTAACCCAAGAGAAAGCTGAACAGACCTGTCGTCACGACGCCCGGCCACATGACGGGGATGATGACTAGGCGGAACGCCTGAAACCGCGTGCAGCCATCGACCATCGCGCTTTCATCCAGATCTTTGGGGATCGTCAGGAAAAAGCTGTGCAGCATCCACAGTGTGAAGGGCTGGTTGATGGCGACCAGCACGATAATGGTGGTGGGCAGTACCCCCCATATGTTTAGTTCAAAAAACGGAAGCAGATAGCCCGAAACCAGCGTGATGTGCGGCATGGCGCGAAAAACGAGCGCCGCGATCAGTATCCAGAACGAGTAGCGAAAACCGGACCGCGCCAACGCATACCCGCCCAGAGTGCCCACAAAAAGGGATATGCAGGTGACGGAGACAGTGACAATCGCTGTATTAATCGCAGAACGCCAGAATTCATTCTTGATCCACGCGCCTTCATATCCATCCAGCGTGAAAGCTCCCCCGGTTTGGATTTGTGTGCGCGCTCCGACGATGGCGTTCCAGAAACTTTCACGGGAGAAAAAATCCGCCTCGACCTTGAAGCTGCCCCACACTGTCCAGGCAAACGGGAACAGCGCCGCCAGAAGCCAAATCAGGAGAAAACTTGTGATCAAAATTTTCAAGCCGGTCGGGCGCTCATTAACCTGATCGCTCATTTCAAACCACCTTTCGCGAGAAGTCGCGCCACGTGCGGATCAAAACCGGTGTCAGCAAAACCACGACACCAATGATTGTCAGCACGGAGGTTGCTGCCGCTGATCCAAACAGCTGCGCGTCTTGACTGACTAAATCATTGAAGACAAGCCAAGACAGTGAGGTGGCGTTCGCTTCAGCCGAAAAACCGACAATGGGTTCGAAGACGCGGAAATTGTCCATCAACTGCACGAGCGCGACAAAGGTCGCCAAGGGCATCAGGTGCGGGATGATCACAAAACGCGTTGCTTCCCAGCGGCTGGCACCATCAATCCTGGCGCTTTCCAACGTGTCCTGCGGCACTGTCTGGAGGCCCGCGTAGAAGACGACGAAGGAAAACGGCCCGTTGGTCCAGATGCCGTAGCCCAAAAGCACCACCCACGTCAGGATAGGAGAAGCGCGAAGCGAAAGCGTTGGATCTCCGGTAAGATCTTGCAGCAAAGCGCCAAAAATACCTGCAGGATTGAACATCCATGCCAAGATCAATGATCCCACAAGAGGTGTGATGATCATCGGCAGGAGGGAAATAAAAATTGTAGGCCCGCGCCAGAAGCGCGGCAGCGAATTGACCGCCATCGCAACGCCAAAGCCCAAAGCCATGGCCAAAGGCGTCACGGTAAAGCAATAAACAAGAGTGAACGCGAGTGCCCGATAGAACGGGAGGTTCATGACTTTGGCAGCAATGTCGCGCAGTCCGTTCCCTTCGCTGAAGATTTGGCCAAGTTCCTGCGTGGCAAGATGGTTGCGGTTCAGGTAATTGGACAGGCCCGCGAATTGCCCGAGCGGGCTTTCAGCCTTCAACGCGTCCATCGCCGCCGTGTCCACTTTGGTCTGCTTTTCGCAGCCGAACGGTCCGCAATTCTCGACTGTCGTCAGGACTGCCTCATGCTCCTGAAACAGCGACTGCACCACGACAGACATGATCGGTAGCGTGATGAACAGAAGCATCGCCAGGAGCGACGGGAAGATGAAAGTGAAGAAGGTGCGATGTGGCATCGGGCGTGTCCGGACAAAGTGCGAAAGCATGCGCGCTGGCTAGGAAGCGCCAACGCAGCTGCAATTCAGAGGCATTCACAAAAGCGCGCGACTGGGTTTGCACAGGTCCGGCTGTGACAAACACAGCCGGACACTGAAAGGCCGGGAGGAAGTGGCCTTATTTTAGGAAACCGCCTTCTTTGGCTGCGGTATCATAGGCAGCTTTGACATCAGCCAAAGCTTGATCGGCCTCTTCCTTGCCGGCGATAAAGTCTGCCAGCTCTGCGGAGAGCGCTGTGTGCAAAAGGCCCATATATGGCTGCATCGGATATGCCCGTGCGCCGCCCTTGGCATTGCCGATAACACCGACAGCAGCTGGACCTGGAGTAAAGCCGGCCACAAGCCACGTTGCTTTATCGGCGTTCGCTGACACTGTCTCAGGGCTAATGCCGTGGACAATCGCTTGGAACGAGGCAGCAGCATCTTCATCCGAGATGTTTTTGGCAATGGTAAAGCCATCCCACCACAAAGCCGCTGCCGGAACAGCGCCACCATTGATTGTCGGTGCCGCAGCAAAGCCCGTATTCTTGGCAATGTCGGCATTGGCTTTCACAGGATCAATCGCGGCACCAGCGAGCGAGCCCCACTGAACCATCAACGCCACTTTACCCGCATCCCAAACCTTACTCAGCTCAGTGGCATCATAGGTCAGATAATCGGGGTTCATGAACTTGGTCATGCCTCGCATCGTCTCAAGAACCTTGCGTCCACTGTCATTGTCGATGGCAAGTTCTGCAGTACCGTTCGCGAAAAACTCGCCGCCGGTGCCCAGATACATATTGACGAACTCTGCTGCGAGGTCCCAGCCTGGCTTGTCGGATGCGGCCAGCGGATGCTCCATCAGCCCCTTGTCCTTAATCACCTGTGCGTCCGCGAGCAGGTCTTCGTAGGATGTGGGGACATCAAGACCGGCTTTCTCGAGAATGTCCTTGCGGTAAAACAGATGCTGCCCGTTGCCCATGAACGCAACCGCCATCACCTTGCCGTCAATTTTGATCAACTGATTGGGTTGAAGCGAGGAACCATATTTCGCGATCAGATCGTCAAGCGGGCGGATCAGCCCGTCGTTTAACAGCGGCACAATCGAGTTGTTGGCGACGACTGCCACAGTGTATTCCGCCGGGTTGGCTGCAAGCGCAGGCCCTTGGATGTTCTTATGTTCCGCCGTAGCGTTGGCGGTTACGGTTACGGTACCGCTTGCGCAGGTTGCCGCAGCATTGTTTACCGCGTGAAGCGCTTCAAAGTCATTGGATAGAATGCGGACAGATCCCGCACCCTCAATGGCGCATGCCGCCATTGCCACGCCTGTGCCCAGTGTCAAAGCCATAAGGCTGACCGCGCCGCGCGCCAGGCTCCGTTTCACAATCATATTCATTGTTTGTCCTCTCTGCTGGCCCGCGGCGAAAAAGCCGCACTCCTTTACGCCCTCTTGTGTGGCTAACTTTAGATAATCATGGTTTGCATACGAATGCAAACGCTAAGTTTGTGCAGTGGTTCTGCTGTGAAGTCAGGCAAAAGAAAATGCCCGGCTCCTTTCCGGAACCGGGCATCACATCGTGTTTGACCTGATGATTTCACGAGGCGAGGCCAGCCGCCTTCACATCCGCCATCTGCGCCAATTTCACCTGGACTAAAGCCGAGGCTTCGTCAAATACGCGCCATTCATCGACAATCTTGCCGTTTTTGTAGTGGAAATGTGTGATGCCCATAAGCTGAACGCGCTTACCCGTCGGCGCTCCTAAATGGGAAAGCGTTCCATAGCCCAAATGGTGACCTTCGAGTATCCAACGGACCGCGACCTTCTCGCCACCTTCTTCGCAAGGAGTGGAGCATATATGTTGCGGGGTAAAGGCCGCGTCGGGTATCGATCCGACAAGCCCCAGCGTTTGGTGGATGACTGATGCGTGGCCGTAAAGCTCGGCCATAAGCGGACCGTGATACTGGACCGTCGGCGCGTAAACTTTTGAAATCAAACCGAACATTTTGCGGTTGTAGACATCGTGAAGCCAGCGCAATGTGTGGCGCTCCAGCTCGGTTGATGCGATTGAAGTATCGGCCTCGGCCTCTGGTGGATATTGGCCGACCATGTGCCGATTTTCACCAATATCCAGCGAAACCATGCCTTTATCGAAGGCAGACTTGGCGATGCGCTCGGCATATCCTTGCACATCGAGACCTAATTGCTGAAGAATTGAGGTGGTGTCGGCGACGATCCACTCGCGATATATCTTGTTTTCAAAAATCATGCAGTCAGCAATCGTGCGCGAGGTGAACGTGCGTCCAGTCGGCGCGCCTAAATGCCCATTCTGGCTGTGCCGTCCGGTTCCGGTCACCAGATGCGAGGTGTAAAAACCTTCCTGATCATTGCCTTTCCAGATCACATGGGTGGCCATGCCGCGGCGTTCTGGATAGGATACCAGACGCTGGATTGTATCGCGTATCACCTCTTCCCGGGTATACAGCGTGCCGGTCGTACCATACAGAACGCAATTGTGGGTGTAGTGGGTATAAATCAATCCAATATCACGTTCATCCCAGATGCGGTGGGTGCAACGGACTATGTAGTCGACGATATCGGTGTAGATTTCATCAAAACCGCTTAACGATTGGGTTCTGGGAGCATTTTGGGGTGCAAGATCGGGGTAATCATGCCGTTCAATTTGCATCACCCGCTCGGCCTTGACTGGAACGGGATCATTTCCGCCCTTGGAGACATTAACCTTCTCTGACATTTCTATTCTCCTGCATCGTGCTGGACAGCACTTTGAAAATGGGGTTCTGAAAGTCCATCTGATATGCAATGGACTGCCCTTTTTCGCATACGTATGCAAGCAAAATCCGCAGACGTCTTGTGGAAGGCTTGGCCCGATAGGTTGGATTGAGAAATCCTGTTGGCTGAAAATCTCAGCGTGGCATCCTTGTTAGTATAAAGGCGTGAACAACTGGCCAAAGCCGGCTAACGTTTATCCCCGATCATAGTCTTGATTTTCGCTGCAAGCTCACGTTGCGTAAAGGGTTTGCTCAACATTTGAACGCCTGCATCCAACCTCCCTTGGTGAGTAATGGCATTGCGCGCGTATCCAGTGGTGAACAAAATGGGAAGTGATGCGTGAGTTTGCCTGACTTCGTCAGCGAGCTGAGGGCCCGTCAAACGCCCGCCCAGCACGACGTCCGTAAACATCAAGTCGATGCGCGCCGCTTCGCGCAGCAAATCGAGTGCGCCGTCGCCGCTCTCTGCGGCAAGCACATGGTATCCGAGCTCCTCCAAGACGCCAACTGAGTAGTTGCGCACGCCTTCGTCATCTTCAACAACGAGAATTGTTTC
>JANOYJ010000379.1:0-2859 GCA_031428815.1 Phyllobacterium sp. | reverse complement strand
CATGATGACCAATTGGAAAACCATTTCCAATTCGATCCAGCGCTTGCGTAAGCTCAATGAATTGCTCGCTTCGGGCAATCATGGCTTCACCAAGAAAGAAGCCTTGAACCTTGAGCGTGAGCGCGAAAAGCTTGACCGCGCTTTGGGCGGCATCAAAGACATGGGGTCGACACCCGACATCATGTTCATCATCGATACCAACAAGGAAGCCAATGCCATTGAAGAGGCGAAGCGTCTCGGCATTCCAGTGGTTGCGATCATCGATTCCAATTGTGATCCGGACCGGATCGACTATCCAATCCCCGGCAATGATGACGCGGCACGTGCCATTCAGCTCTATTGCGATCTGATTGCCAAGGCTTGCATTGACGGCATTGCACGCCAGCAGGGTTCGATGGGCCATGACATTGGTGCGCAAGAGATGGCACCGGTAGAGCCTGCGCTTGAGGAAGGCGTTGTTGAAGTGGCGGCGGAAGCTGTTGCTGAAGTGCCCGCTGAATAGCACACTCGTTTTCTGAAGCCGCTGTCATGGCGGCTTCACATTCCCCAAAATTAAAGTTTTCAAAACGGCAGGGCGCTTTCATCAGCGCCTCATGCGTTTTCAGAAAGGCAGACAAAATGGCCATTACCGCCCAACAGGTAAAAGAGCTGCGCGAACTCTCGGGCGCAGGCATGATGGATTGCAAAAACGCATTGACCGAAACCGATGGCAATATGGAAGCTGCGGTCGATTGGCTGCGCGCCAAGGGTATCACCAAGGCAGAAAAGAAGGCAGGCCGCACGGCTGCTGAGGGCCTTATCGGTATTGCATCGACCAGCCACAGTGCAGTGGTCGTCGAAGTAAATTCCGAAACCGACTTTGTCGCACGCAATGACGGGTTCCAAGACATTGTTCGCAATGTTGCTTCCGTCGCCATTCACACCGATGGTTCGACCGATGCTGTGGCCAATGCCGCGTATCCCGCCTCTGACAAGAATGTCACAGCTTTTATCCAAGCCGCTGTCGGGACGATTGGTGAAAACTTGAGCTTCCGCCGCTCGGCCATGCTGTCCGTCAAGGATGGTGTTGTTGCGACCTATATTCATAATGGCGTGGCCGATGGCCTTGGCAAAATGGGTGTGCTGGTCGCGCTTGAGACCATTGGCGGTCAGGACGAGGCCCGTACATTCGGTCGCCAAGTGGCGATGCATGTTGCCGCGACCAATCCGCTCGCTCTGACGGCTGAGGAAGTCGATCAGGCCGCTGTTGACCGCGAGCGCGCGATCTTCACGGAACAGGCGCGCGAATCCGGCAAGCCGGAAGCGATCATTGAAAAGATGGTCGAAGGCCGCATTCGCAAGTTCTATGAGGAAGTTGTTCTCTTGAAGCAGGCATTCGTTCTTAATCCTGACGTCACGGTCGAGCAGGCTGTGAAGGATGCGGAAAAGACCATCGGCGCACCTGTCAAAATTACGGCCTTTGTGCGCTTTGCTCTGGGAGAAGGCATTGAGAAGGAAACCAGCGATTTCGCCGCAGAAGTCGCTGCCGCCGCTGGCAAGTAATTCCTTTCTGGTTCGTTATTGACGGGCGTCGCGTGACATCGCGACGCCCTTCGTATATTCCGATTCGTGCAAATGCTTCCCGAACGAGAGTCTTGATGGCCGATAAGCCCCTTTACAAACGTGTGTTGTTGAAAGCCTCCGGCGAGGCGCTCATGGGCGAGCAGGGTTTTGGTATTGATGTGGCTGTCGCTGACCGCATGGCCGCTGACATCGCCTCGGCGCGTGCCTTGGGCGTTGAGGTTGGCGTTGTCATCGGCGGCGGTAATATTTTTCGTGGCGTGGCCGTGGCCTCCAAGGGCGGTGACCGCGTGACCGGAGACCATATGGGCATGCTCGCCACCGTCATTAATTCGCTCGCCTTGCGCACATCGTTGGTCAAGCTCGGCATTGATTCGGTTGTTCTGTCTGCCATTGCCATGCCGGAGCTTTGCGAAGGCTTTTCGCAACGCCAAGCAACGGCGTATATGAATGCGGGCAAGGTGGTGATTTTCGCCGGTGGCACCGGCAACCCGTTTTTTACCACCGATTCAGCCGCCGCTTTGCGTGCGGCAGAAATCGGGGCCGATGCCTTGTTCAAGGGCACGCAAGTGGATGGTATCTACAGCGCCGACCCGAAGAAAGACCCGCATGCCACGCGATTTGAGCGGATCAGCCATGACGATGTTCTCTCCAAAGGCCTTGCCGTGATGGATACAGCAGCTGTGGCCCTTGCGCGGGAGAACCACATTCCGATAATTGTATTTTCCATTCACGAGGCGGGTAATTTCGCTGATATTTTGGTAGGAAAAGGCCGTTGCACCATTGTGGCGGATCATTGACTTTAGGGTTTCGACATGAGCGCTTCTTTCGACATCAATGACATTCACCGCCGCATGGACGGTGCGATCAATGCATTCAAGCATGATCTCGGCGGCTTGCGCACCGGACGCGCATCGGCAAGTCTGCTCGATCCGATCATGGTCGATGCCTATGGTGCATCGACGCCGATCAATCAGGTCGCGAACATCACAGTGCCTGAATCGCGGATGCTCTCCGTGTCGGTCTGGGACAAAGCGCTGGTTGGTAAAGTCGAGCGTGCCATCCGCGACGCGGGCCTTGGGCTAAATCCGATCACTGACGGCATGCTCCTGCGCATTCCACTGCCAGAGCTCAACGAACAGCGGCGTAAGGAATTGGTGAAGATTGCGCATCAATATGCAGAATCAGCACGCGTTGCCATCCGGCATGTGCGGCGTGACGGCTTGGATAATTTAAAGAAGCTCGAAAAAGACGGTGATTTGGGTCAAGACGAGAGCCGAGCCTCGGGCGAAAAAGTAC
>JANOYJ010000378.1:0-3007 GCA_031428815.1 Phyllobacterium sp. | reverse complement strand
ACCCTCGACATAAAAAGGGAATTTTTCATGCTCCGTGCCAAGCCGCCACTTTTCCTTGGGCTTTTCGCCCGCCGCGATCCAAGCGACGAGTTCCTCAACGCCTTCAACCGGCGTTACATCGGTAGTGTCCCGGGCCATTTTATCTCCCTCAGCGGGTCAAGGCCGCCGGTTTTGTTTTGTGTTCGACACATGGCGAAGCGGAACCATAAGTTCAAGTGAATTTCTGTGAACAATGGCATCAGCGCCAATCGCCAATTGCCGCCTGCACCACCGCCATCGCCGCCACTGCCGCTGTATCCGCCCGTAAAATACGGGGCCCGAGCGGAATGGCAGTGACGAAAGGCAGCGACCGCAATAATACCCGCTCGGCGTCTGAAAACCCGCCCTCCGGCCCGATCAGAAGGGCGAGATGCTTTTCATTGACCTTTCCCAAGCCAACAAGCGGATTCTGCGTCGCGTGATCCTCATCGCAAAAAATAAGCCGCCGCGTCGCATCCCATCGCGAGAGCAAGGCCTCCAGTTTCACCGGCGCCCGCACATCCGGCAATGCCAAGATTCCGCATTGTTCCGCCGCCTCCAACGCATTGGCTTGCAGCTTTTCCACGCTGACACGATGGTTTTGCGTATGCTGGGTAATGACCGGCTGAATGACACCGGCTCCCATCTCCACGGCCTTCTGTACCAGATAATCCAAGCGACCGACTTTTAAGGGCGCGAACAGGAAGTGCAGGTCGGGGAGGGGAGTTTGCGGCCGGGATTGGGTTTCAACAATAAACGCGAGCTTTTTCTTCGACGTGAATTTCAGCTGCGCTGACCACTCACCGTCGCGCCCGTTAAACACCAGAATCCGGTCACCTTCCGCCAGACGCAATACATTCGCGAGATAATTGAACTGGTCCGCATTTGTCTCAAAGCTGCTACCTTCCGACAAAGCCGGTTCAACAAACAACCTCTGCATTTTGTAATTCGCACGCATCTTGGATGAATTGCGTGGTCATTGCATCAAGTCAAGCGCCGCGGGCCTATCGCCACCATAAGCCCAGTCCAGCAATTCTATCGTATGGACAATCGGCAGGTTCGTGCCTGACCCGATCTGCGTCATGCAACCGATGTTACCGGCAGTGATGAGGCTTGCGCCGGTACGCTCGATATTCTTCACTTTCCGGTCGCGCAAGGTCTTGGCGATGTCAGGTTGGAGAATGTTGTAGGTGCCCGCCGAGCCGCAACACAGATGCCCCTCGGCCGGGTCTTTGACGATGAATCCAGCGCGGTTGAGCAAGTCTTTTGGCGCTTTAGTGATTTTCTGACCGTGCTGCATCGAGCAGGCGGAATGATAGGCGACCGTGAGGCCGGACTTGTTGACGGGTTCCGGAAGATCGATCGCGGCGAGATATTCAGTGATGTCTTTGGCAAGCGCCGAGATTTTTAAAGCTTTGTCCGCATAGTCCGGATCGAGGCGCAGCATATGGCCATAATCCTTGATCGTCGTGCCGCAGCCGGACGCGGTGATGAGGATGGCGTCGAGGCCCTCACTGTCAATCTCGCGCATCCAAGCATCGATATTGGCGCGGGCAAAGGCCAGCGCCGAATCCTCGCGGCCCATATGATGCACCAGAGCGCCGCAGCAGCCTTCACCCTTTGGTGTGACGATCTCAATGCCAAGACGATTGAGCAGGCGCACCGTTGCGGCATTAATGCCGGGGTCGAGCACTGATTGGGCGCAGCCCGACAGGATGGCAACGCGGCCCTTGCGGTTCAATATTGGCGCGGGTTGCCGGATTGGCAGTTTTGGCAGTGACGATGGGGCGAGCCTCAACATTGCGGCGAGCGGTTTGAAGGCGGCGACTTTTTCAAGCATCGGCGCAAAGGGACGCCCAAGCGCGGCGAGTTTCAATGCCGTGCGAAACCGCGCCGGATAAGGCAGCACGAATGCGAGGACCTCGCGGATCATCCGGTCCATCAGCGGACGCTTGTAGGTCTTTTCAATATGCGCCCGCGCATGATCGACGAGGTGCATATAGTTCACCCCCGACGGGCATGTCGTCATGCATGAGAGGCAGGATAGGCAGCGGTCGATATGGGTGACGGTCACTGTGTCTGCGGGCCGGTCGTTTTCCAGCATGTCCTTGATAAGATAAATCCGCCCGCGTGGGCTATCGAGTTCATTGCCCAGCGTCACATAGGTCGGGCAGGTCGCCGTACAAAATCCGCAGTGCACGCATTTGCGCAGGATGGATTCGGATTCGGCAATGGCGGGATCGGCGAGTTGCGTAAGGGTGAAGGAGGTTTGCATTAGGCCATCCTTCCCGGATTCAATATCCCCATCGGATCAAACTGCTCTTTCAGTCGCTTTGACAAGGCAGCCAGTGCAGGCGGCTGCGGCTCGAAGACCGGTATCGTTCGCCGCTGTTCGTCGCTAGCGCGGATAAGCGTTGCGTGGCCGCCGCCGTGTCTTTTGATGATCGCGCGTAAGACTTCGGCTTCGGGATCTCCTTCGCATCGTATCCAGATCAACCCGCCTTGCCAGTCGTAAAACGCATCCGCAGCAGCGTGCATTCTGAAATCCGCCAAGATAGCATGGCCGGACATTGGCGGGACTGATACGCGCCAAACGGAATGGTCCGTGCCATCGGGAAATGGCGTGCAATCGCGAATGTCACGCCACAGTGCCCGTGATTGGGCATCGGGCAGAATATCCGCCTTGCAAGTGAGCAATTGCGCTAGTTTTTCGGCCCGGTACGTGACGGATGTCGGAAATCCTTCAATCCTTAAAAGAGCTGAAGACGCGCCCGCCAATGCGCCGCCGATCACTTTGCCTGTCACCGTTTCCGGCAGATGTGCGGCGGAGGAGACTTCGGCGTTGGAACCCATGGCGAGGGCCATGGCGACGGCGGCTTCGGCATCGTCAAGACCACGCAAGACCAAGGTTTGTTCCGTCTCGGCAGCGGGCAGAACTTTGAACGTGACAGTCGTTAGTATCGCAAGCGTCCCCCATGAACCGGTAAGA
>JANOYJ010000377.1:0-4362 GCA_031428815.1 Phyllobacterium sp. | reverse complement strand
GACCGGATGGTTTTGGCGATTGATCCAAGCCATGGCACACGCGTGCTCGACTATGAAAAATCCATGCGGGCGCGCAATAAATTGTTTGAAGAAAACCGCGATGACGCACGCTGGTATGATGCCATTGAAGCACAGATGGCGGAGCTTGGTGTCGCCATTGCGGCGGCGCGGGCCGAACTCGTTACGCTCCTTACGGGGATGATGGCACTTTTGCCGGAGGAAAGTCCGTTTCCCCGTGCCGAATTGCAATTGGAAGGATCGCTTGAAGAGCGGCTGCGACGCTCATCAGCGGTGGAGCTTGAAGAGACCTATCGTGCCTCATTGCGCCAGAATCGCAATCTCGACCGCTCCGCCGGACGTTCGCTGGAAGGGCCGCATCGCAGCGATCTTCTGGTGCGCCACCAGCCGAAGCAGATGGATGCGGCGCTATCGTCAACCGGCGAACAGAAGGCGCTGCTGATCGGCATCGTCTTGTCACATGCTAGGCTGGTATCGAAGATGACCGGCACCGCCCCTATTCTGCTTCTCGACGAAATCGCTGCGCACCTCGATCGGGGCCGCCGAGAGGCTTTGTTTGCGATTATTGACGACATCGGGGCGCAGGCGTTTATGACCGGGACGGACCGCTCTCTATTTGACGGGCTCGGCAAGCGTGCGAAGTTTTTTCTTGTCTCGCATGGGCAAGTGAGTGTCGATGAAAGTGCCTGACAAATGCCGTTCGGCGCATTATCCTTGAGCGATGAGTGCCATCACCAATCCGCTTTCGCCTGAAGAAATCCAACGCTACGCTCGCCATATCGTGCTGGCTGAAATCGGCGGCGCGGGGCAACAAAGGCTGAAGGCGGCACGGGTGTTGATGGTCGGCGCGGGCGGGCTCGGTGCGCCGGTTTTGCAATATCTGGCGGCGGCGGGTGTCGGTACGCTGGGTATAATCGACGACGATAAGGTCTCTCTGTCCAATTTGCAGCGACAAGTGATATACGACACAGAGGATGTTGGCGTCTCCAAGGTCGATGCGGCCACAGCCCGCATTGCGGCGGTCAATCCGCATGTCGTGGTGGAACCCTATTCCGAGCGGATCACTAACTTGAACGCCGATGAGATCATTGGGCGGTTTGATGTTGTGATTGATGGTTCGGATAATTTCGATACGCGCTATGCCGTGGCAGATGCTTCAGAACGGCAAAAGAAGCCGTTGGTATCGGCGGCCATCGGGCGGTTTGACGGGACGGTGACGGTGCTGACACCGTTTGCTATTGACACTGAAGGCAATGCCCTGCCCTCTTACCGAGACCTCTTTCCCGAAGCCCCGCCGCCCGGCACAGTGCCGCCTTGTTCAGAGGCGGGAGTGATGGGCGCGATGGCAGGCGTCATCGGGACTTTGCAGGCCATGGAGGCGATCAAAATTATTACAGGGACAGGCGAGCCGCTGATCGGGCGATTGCTGATGTATGACGCGCTAAGCGCCCGGTTTGAGACGGTGAAATACCGCAAGAGAAAGAACCGCCCGTGACGCTTAGTCTTACCCGCGAAGAAACCGCCATGCTTTCTGGCGCTCATGGCGAAGGTACCGCCATGGCGCTGCGCATTGTGGCGGAGACCGCCAAGCTTATGGGTGCGCCGTCGCTTATTCCCGTTCAGTCCGCCCATATTGATGGAGCGCTGTATCATGGCGATTCCGGCACTCTATTTGCCGAAAAACTGGTGGAACTCGGTGCAAAGGTAACGATCCGCGCCACTTTGAATGTCGGTGGACTGGACCTGACGGGCTGCTCCAAAGTCAACCTGCCGCCGCATGAGCGCGACATGGCGGGGCGCATGATGCGGGCCTATATCAAACTTGGCTGCGAGCCGACATGGACCTGCGCGCCCTATCAAGCCGGGCATCGCCCTGCGCTTAGCTCCGATGTTGCATGGGGCGAGTCGAATGCCGTGGTGTTTTGCAATTCTGTGCTCGGAGCGCGGACCAATCGTTATGGTGACTTTCTCGACATTGCTGCCGCGATCTCAGGCCGAGCGCCCTTCTATGGGCTGCACATTGCGTTGAACCGCAAAGCCCGCTTCGCCTTCGATGTCTCAACAGTTTCGCCCGAGACGATGCGCCAAGAAATAGCGTGGCCTGTGTTGGGCAGTCTTTACGGGCGCATGGCCGGAACGTCCGTGGGCGTGGTCACCGGTGTGAACCAGCATCCAGGCGATGACGCACTGAAAGCCTTCGGCGCTGCAGCGGCCTCGACAGGCGGAGTCGGCCTGTTTCACATTCTAGGCGTGACACCCGAAGCGCCAGACTTGGACACTGTGACCGGCAGCGTCCAGTTCCAAGAGACATTCAGAATCACCGACGCACAATTCCGTGAGCAGCAGCGCAAATTGGCGACAGTCGAAGGCGCAACCCGGATCGATGCCGTCGCCATCGGCAGCCCGCATCTATCCTTGGCCGAGTTCGAAAAACTCGCCGCGCTGGTCAATGGCCGCCGAGTTGCCGTCCCCTTTTACGCCTGCACCGGCCGCCATACCTTGGCGGCAATCGAGGCCAACGGATTGCGCACCGCACTCGAAACCTTAGGCGTCACTATTGTCGCCGACACCTGCGTCATCGTCACGCCGATCCTGAAAGAACTGTCCGGCGGCGTGCTCATGACCAATTCCGGCAAGTTCGCCCAATATGCGCCTGGAAATACTGGCTATGGCGTGGTTTTCGGGTCGATGGCGGAGTGTGTAGAGAGTGCGATGGTTGGCAAGCCGATTTTTGCGGGAGCGACGCATGCTTGACCTCAGCCACGCCAAAGTCCTCGTCCCCGGTCCCGCTGTCGAGGCAGAAGCCTTGGTGCTCACCGCACCAATCAGTTTCTGGGGCGGCGTGGACCCGAAGACCTCGATGATCGCCGATGTCCGCCACCCGCAGCATGGTCTAGCGATCAAAGGCCGAGCGTTATTTTTGCCCGGCACAATTGGCTCATCCTCCGCCTCCGCAATCTTACTGGAACTCGTCCATCGCGGCATCGCTCCTGCGGCACTGGTCCTGCACGAGCCGGATGCAATTTTGCTTCTCGGGTTGATTGTAGCGCGGGAAATGGGATGGCCAACGCCGGGCGCTTGGCAGATGGACCGGGCGGGGTTTGAGAGAGTGAGTGGACGGGTCCTACTATCTCAATAATTGCCTCATAGATGAAAATGCGATCAGAGGGAAACCGTCAACTTTCCTTCTCCCCGACCCCGTTCATCCCCATCATCATATCAATCATCCTTGGCACATAGCGCTCGCCATAGCCCATATTCTCCGCCAGCACGAAGAGTTGGTGGACTTGCTCGGCTAGGAACGAGGCGACGGGGAGTTGTTCAGTCATATTGGTGTAATAGCGCATGTCTTTGCGGGCGTTTTTTATGGCGAATTTTGCGGCGCTGTCGTCATCGTGCAGCGGCACTTTGATGAGGCGCTCGAACATGACGGAATTGGCGCCGCCGGAAACGACAATGTCATGCAGCGCCTGCATGGAAACGCCTGCTTTGGCGGCGACAGTGATGGCCTCGGCAGCGATGGCGGCGTTGCTTATGGAAAGGAAGTTATTGACGAGCTTCAACTGATGCGCCGCGCCGACGGGACCGGCATGGATGATCGTATCGGCGAAGCAGTCCAGCACGGGGCGGATTTTGGCAATGAGTTCGGCTCCACCGCCCACCATGAGGCCGAGCTTTCCGGCCTCGGCCTCTTTCGGCGTGCGGGTCATCGGCGTGTCGAGGAAGTGCACACCTTTGGCGGCCAAGTCTGCGGCGATTTTGGTCGTGGAATGGGGTTCGGCGGTGGAACAATCGGCGATAATGAGTCCCGGTCGCGCCACAGACGCGAGGCCGTTCTTAGCATAAACGGCTTCTTCGACTTGGGGCGTTCCCGTAACGCAGAGGATGACGAAATCACAGGTAGCCGCGAGTTCGGCTGGCGTTGCACATTCGCGTGCACCGAGCGCAATGAGGCTGTCTATGGGAGCGCGGTTTCTATGCGCGATGACTGAGAGGTCAAACCCCTTTGTGACGATGTTTTTACCGATGCCGTGCCCCATAAGGCCGGTGCCTATCAGGCCGATGCGTTTGATGGTCATGCACGTTTCCTCCACAATAACAGAATGCAGTTAAAGGGTCCCCGCGTCCAGCCTTGTAAATATTTCCGCGGCCTGCGTTTTGATTTCGGCGCGCTTTTCCGCACTCATTTTGTCGAGTGTTGAGTACGTATAATTCAAGCGCTGATTGGCGCTAAGCTTACCGGTATTCCTGTCGATGAAATCCCAATACAGTGCGTTGAACGGACAGGCGTCCGGCCCCGTCGTCTGTTCCGGATCAAAAGCGCAGCCTTGGCAGAAATTACTC
>JANOYJ010000376.1:0-1576 GCA_031428815.1 Phyllobacterium sp. | reverse complement strand
CCGACAGATAAGAGCCGACGCCGTGGCCAGTGCCATGGGCATAATCAAGACCGGCCTTCCAGAGCGCCGCGCGGGCAAGGACATCGATCTCAGCGCCATTGGTGCCTTTCGGGAAACGTATAACAGAAATGCCGATCATGCCCTTGAGAACAAGCGTGAAGCGGCGGCGCATGTCGTCAGAAACCGTGCCGACGGGCATGGTTCGGGTAATGTCCGTGGTGCCGTCAACATATTGGCCGCCTGAATCCAAGAGAAACAGTTCGCCCTCTTGCAGTGTGCGGTTGGTATCGGTCGTCACGCGATAATGGTTGATCGCGCCATTGGGGCCGGTGGATGAAATGCTGTCGAATGAAACGTCAAGCAGCGGGGCTTGCAGGGCCTCGCCGGTCGACCGGCGGGTGTCTTCAAGTTTCTCAGCGGCGGCGATTTCGGTGAGGGTGCCGGGGGCTTGTTCATCATACCAAGCAAGGAAACTCGAGACTGCCGCGCCATCGCGGATATGCGCGGCGCGGGTGCCTTTGCGTTCCACGTCGTTCTTTTGCGCGCGGGGCAGGCGGGCGGGGTCTGTTGCTTCAACGACTTTACCGCCGGCGTTTTCAATGATGCGGCGGAGCTCGTCGGCGGCCAGCACTGGATCAAGACTGATTATGCCGCCATTGACAGAAAGTTTGACGAGTTCTTGTTCCAAGCCTGATGGCGGCAGGAGGGTGCAGAGTTGATTGAGATAGGCCTCAGCTCGGATCGGCAGTTTGCGCTTGTCGATGAAGAGCAGCGGCTCGCCTTCCGCGCGCAGGATGGCGAAGGCCAGAGCCAGCGGCGTATGCGGCACGTCTTTGCCACGGATGTTGAACACCCAAGCCACCGATGACGGGTCGGTCAGGACACAGGCATTGGCGTTTTCGGCTTTGATCGTTGCGGCCATGGCGGCGATTTTGTCTTTGGCAAGCACACCGGCATGGCTGAATTCATGGATCGAGACGGGTTCGAGCGGTGTGGAGGGACGGTCCGCCCAGATGGCATCGACCGGATTGGCTTTCACCGCGATCAGCGATGCGCCGATGCCGTCAACCGCTGTTTGCAGAGCGGCGACTTCATTGATGGTGTGCAGCCAAGTGTCAAAACCGATGCGAGCGCCCTTGGAGAGGTTCTCGCCGATCCATTTTGCGGGTGGCGAGGCGACGAGATCGACGGTTTGGAACACCTGTGAGTCGAGTTGTTGCGCGGCCTGCACTGTGTAGCGCCCGTCGACAAAGACAAAAGCGTTGCTTTTCAGCACCAGTGCGACGCCTGCCGAGCCTGTGAAGCCCGTCAGCCATGCCAAGCGTTCCGAGCCTTTAGCCACATATTCGCCCTGATGTTCATCGGATCGCGGTACCAGAAAGCCGTCTATGCCATGCGCATCGAAAAGCACGCGAAGGTTGGCAATTCGGGGCGTGGCGAGGGTGGGATTGGCGGTTGAGTCAAAGTTTTGGAACAAAGCTGGCATGATTTTCCCTGATTTGCCGTGAGTTTAGGGGTTTCAGCGCCGGTGGGCAATCGAATCAATCACTGGCATGGAACCAAAATGCCAATTGCT
>JANOYJ010000375.1:0-3601 GCA_031428815.1 Phyllobacterium sp. | reverse complement strand
CACTGCTCCATGTTCTTCTGAGCATTGTCAGGCTTCCAGCCGTCAGTGAAAGTTTCACAGACGTTCTTGATTTTGCCGCCGTCAATGTTCTCCTTGAGCACTTCCATGATGCCTTCGAAGAGGAAAGTTGCGTTTGGATCACCCTTGTCGCCCTTGATAAAGGCATAATTGCCTTCAGGCTTGGCGGCGAGGATTTCCTTGGCCATCAAACGGCCCACACCGACGTTGTCAAATGTTACGTAGAGCGCATTTGGATCTTCAACGAGCACGTCATAGGAGATCATCTTCACACCGGCATCACTGGCGGCTTTGAAGGATGGCAATATGGCGTCGCTGTCAAAGGCAACAACCAAGATAACGTCTACCTTCTGCGAAATCAGGCCTTCGATATCAGCAGCCTGCTTTTGAGCGGAATTTTGGGCATCCGTCGAGATATATTTGTCGCCAGCAGCTTCAACCACGGACTGAATGGCAGCTTCGTCGGTCTTCCAGCGCTCTTCCTGGAATGTCTTCCAGGACACGGCAATGGTCTTGTCCTTGGCAAGCGCAGCGCCGCCAAACGATAGTACAAACGCTGCGCCCATGAGCGCAGTGATCATTTTCTTCATGAAATCCTCCCGAGTACCAAATTGGTACAAATTTCGATTCAGTCGTCATAACCAAGGCAAAAATTTTAGTTTCTGCCCATGAAAGCACCTCTTTAATTCGATGCTCGAAATAATTAGTGACTCAGATTCAATCCTGTGTCAACATAGATTCCTGCAGGCACCGGGAGTGAGCCTGCGCCACTACCTTTAAAAAAGCAACAGGGAGTGGGGGAGGAGTTTGACGTGCAAGTAAAGGCGGGATCGGATCTCGTTCGCAAGCAGAACAGGGCGGTGGTCATCGCCGCCCTTCGTAAGCGTTTGCGCTTGTCGAGAACCGAGCTTTCAGCAGCAACCAGCCTGTCACCATCCACGGTATCTGCCATTACCTCGGATTTGATGAATGAGAATGTGGTCTTGGAATTGCGCGAGCCCGATAACGGGTTGGTCAAACGCGGTCGTCCGCAAATTGCGCTCGCTCTCAACCCGGCACGGGCCACCATCGCCGCTGTTGAACTCTCATTAAATCTAATGTCCGTGGTGATTTCTGACTATTCCGGCATGATCTTGAATGAGACGGCGGACAATTTTAATACGGGCACAACAAATTCGGTTGATATTTTGACACGAATGACCAGTTCCATTCAAAAGTGCATGGAGCCGGTGTCCTCTCAATTATCGGCCATCGTCGTCGCTGTTCAGGGCCGCACCGATGCTGAAGGTCGTGACCTTCTATGGTCGCCAATCTCACCCGGCCGTGATGTGCAACTCGCCGATATTCTTGAGGCTGAGTTCAGTGCGCCGGTCACCATCGCCAATGATTGTTCGATGATTGCTGCGGCATTGCGCTGGCAAAACGCTGAGCGCTACGGACGCGATTTTCTTGCTGTGCTGCTGTCACACGGTATTGGCATGGGGCTTTATCTCAATGGGAGGCTTTTTTCCGGCACCAAGTCGTCGGCAGCAGAATTTGGCCATATGCAATACAAAGCCGATGGCGCATTGTGCCGATGTGGCTCGAAGGGCTGCATTGAAGCCTATGCCGGCGATTATGCGATTTGGCGTTCGGCCTATCGACTACCCGAGGATGCACTGCCGCCAGCAGACTTGACCGCTATCGATATGCGCCAGCTCGCGGCGCGCGCCCGCAGCACCGACGGGCCGGAACGTCGCGCTTATAAGCAGGCGGCGGCGGCAATCGGGCATGGTTTGGCAAATCTGTTCGCACTCATCGATTCTGTGCCCGTTGCCTTTGTCGGTTCCGGCACGGCGGCTTTCGATATCATGGAGCCGGATATTGAAGCGGCGATCCGCAATTCAAATGCTGGCGCTTACGATGTTCTGCTGGATTTTGACCTGTATGATTCAGAAACTCCGCTGATACGCCTTGGCTCCATCATGACAGCGCTTTTATCGGTCGATGAGCAAATTACCGGCGCGGGCGAGACAATCCAAAGTATTGTCCAGACAAATTGGAGGGCTTTAGCGTGACACTCATTGCCCTGAATATGATGCTCCGATTAGATGATATTATGGTACCTCATAGCCAGCATCCGGCGAAGGACTAAACATGGCATTCTACCTCGGCATCGATATGGGCACCTCGTCAGTCAAAGTATTGCTAATGGGTAGCGACCAGCATGCTATCGGGTCGGCGCATGCTTCCCTTGATGTGCAACGTCCGCATTCGGGCTGGTCCGAGCAAGACCCGGCAAGTTGGATAACGGCCACAGACGCTGCAATTGCGGAGTTGAAGGCCAATCATCCGAAGGAAGTGGCCGCCGTTACGGGTATTGGTCTGTCCGGTCACATGCACGGCGCGACGCTGTTGGATGCTTCGGACAAGGTGCTTCGTCCCTGTATTCTCTGGAATGATACACGCAGTTTTACCGAAGCTGCTGAACTCGACGCGCAGCCGATGTTTCGCGATCTGACTGGAAACATCGTCTTCCCCGGCTTTACAGCCCCTAAGGTTCTCTGGGTGGCGCGCAACGAGCCTGAAATATTTGCCAAACTTGTGAAGGTGTTGTTGCCCAAGGACTATCTGCGCCTCTGGCTTACTGGCGAGCACGTCTCAGAAATGTCCGACGCCGCCGGCACATCATGGCTGGATGTAGGCAAGCGGAACTGGAACACGGCGCTTCTTGCTGCGACGGATCTGGATATTTCGCATATGCCGAGACTTGTTGAAGGCACCGACGTAAGTGGTAACTTACGAAACGAGTTGAAAGCCAAATGGGGTATAGACGGGAATGTCGTGGTCGCCGGTGGCGCGGGTGACAATGCGGCGTCCGCCTGTGGCATGGGAACAGTTGCGCCGGGTGCCGCCTTTGTGTCGCTTGGAACCTCCGGCGTTCTGTTTGCGTCCAATGAGGCTTACCGCCCCAATCCCGCCGGCGCCGTGCACGCGTTCTGCCATGCGATTCCAAACACTTGGCATCAAATGGGCGTTATTTTGTCGGCGACGGATTCCCTCAATTGGCTGGCGGGCGTGACGGGACGAGATGCGGCGACATTGACAAATGGCTTAGGAGAAGCCCTGCAAGCGCCGGGGCCAGTGACTTTTCTACCTTATCTTTCGGGCGAGCGCACACCGCATAATGATGCGGCAATTCGCGGATCGTTTGTTGGTCTAGGCCATGAAAGTGGTGTCGATGCATTGGCAAAGGCGGTCATCGAGGGCGTTGCTTTCGCCGTTCGCGATAGTCTTGATGCCCTCAATGCGGCGGGAACCACGCTTTCGCGCGTGACAGCTGTTGGTGGTGGCGCACGCTCAATCTATTGGCTGAAAGTCATTGCCTCAACGCTGGGCATTCCCGTTGATATTCCCGCTGACGGAGACTTCGGCGCAGCGTTAGGCGCGGCGCGACTCGGGTTGATTGCCGATACGAAATCCGATCCGTTAGCCATTTGCACGCCACCAAGAACTGACCGCACTATAGAACCTGACCGCGCTTTGATGCCTGCCTTCGCGGACGCCCATGCGCATTACCGTAGTCTTTACCCCGCCATTAAAG
>JANOYJ010000374.1:0-3221 GCA_031428815.1 Phyllobacterium sp. | reverse complement strand
TGGGGCGCATGCAATGCGAGGGCGGCGTCGCGGGCTTCGCCAAGATTGTTTCAGCGCTGCTCGAAGCGACATTTGGGTCACAGATTTGAACGAGCCGAAGGTCTTTCCTTGGGACGAAGCCATGGCCTTCGCCTTCGCTGTTCTACGCCTGACACCCGCTGAATTCTGGGCGCTGACACCGCGGGAACTGGCGCTCGCCATGCAGCCGTTTCTGAAAGTCAATGCCGCACCATCGCGCTCAGAGTTTGAAACTCTTATTGGCGCATTTCCAGACAGGGAGAGCTAAATGCCCGAAACAGTCGAAGTCGAAATCCGAGCCGATACCAGCGCTTTCGATCAAACATTGAAGGATCTGGAAAGCCGGTCAAAGCAGTTTGGCTCAGTACTGACCAACGCGTTGAAAGGCGCTGTGGTGAACGGCAAAGGTTTGGAGGATGTCTTGCGCGGCGTCGGCTTGAGCCTTGCGGGCATGGCGCTGGACGCCGGATTGAAGCCGCTGCAAGGCTTGCTATCCAATGTCTTTTCCGGCTTGTTGGGCGGTGTCCTGCCCTTCGCCAAGGGCGGCATCACGCCCTTTGCCTCCGGTGGTGTCGTCTCCTCACCGACTTACTTTCCAAACGGCAAAAGCATCGGCCTGATGGGCGAGGCAGGCAGCGAGGCGATCCTTCCCCTGTCGCGCACATCGGACGGACGGCTCGGTGTGGCGTCAGGTGGCGGCAAGGGCAATGTCCAAGTGGTGTTGAATGTCACCACACCGGACGCCACCTCCTTCCGAAAATCCGAAGCGCAGATGACCGCCATGCTTGCCCGCGCCGCGACGCGCGGCACCCGGTATTTGTAAGGAATTGTTATGACCGTAGCGAGTTTTCACGACGTCCTGTTTCCCTTACCCATTGCCTTCGGGGCAACGGGGGGACCAGAGCGCCGCATTGAAGTAGCCGAACTCACGTCCGGCAAGGAGCAACGCAACGCCCGTCAATCCCATTCGCGTCGGCATTACGATGCGGGGACCGGTATCCGCTCGATCAATGATCTGAAAGAGGTCATCAGTTTTTTCGAAGCCCGCCGCGGCAAGGTCACAGCCTTTCGTTTCCGCGACCCGTTTGACAACAGTTCCCGCAATGACGGCTTGCCGGTGACGATGGCGGATCAGGTATTGGGAACGGGCAATGGCACGCTCAATCGATTCAAACTGGCGAAGTCCTACGGCACAGGCACCGATGCCTATGTGCGTCCCATCCGCAAGCCGACGGCAGGCACTTTGCGCGTCTCGGTCGCCGGTGTCGAGAAGGCGATTTCAACACATTTCTCGTTTGACGACGCCACCGGCGAGATCGTGTTCGTCGCTGGCTCCATTCCTGCAAATGGCCAGAGCGTCAACGCAGGCTTTGAATTTCATGTGCCGGTGCGTTTTGATCTGGATCGTCTGTCTGTCAGCCTCACCGCCTTCACGGCAGGGCAGGTGCCGACCATTCCGCTGGTCGAGGTGCTCCTATGATCGCACTGCCGCCCGCCCTTGAATCCCATGTTCAGCTTGAATCGACAACGCTCTGTTTTTGCTGGAAAGTTACCCGCAAAGACGGTGTGAAAATCGGCTTCACAGACCATGATGAAACGCTGATTTTCGACGCGGTGAGTTTCGAACCGGAAAGCGGGTTCAATGCAAGTACTGCGGAAACGGCGCTTGGGTTGGCCGTAAGTTCGATGGAAGTTGAAGGCGCGCTAAGTTCATCGAATATCAGGGAAGCCGAGCTGTCATCCGGCGTATTCGATGGTGCCGAAGTCGAGACTTGGCTGGTGAATTGGCAGGACATCACGGCGCGGGCGCGGCTGCGCGTCGCCTATATTTCGAAGATTGAAATGACCGGAGGCATGTTCAAAGCGGAGCTAAAAAGCCGCATGGAAATGCTCGACCGGCGCAACGGTCGCTATATCCGACGCCATTGTGACGCCGATTTGGGCGATGAAAGATGCAAAGTGGTGCTTCCTGCATTCACCGTGAACGGCACAGTGTCGTCCGTCGCGACCGCTGCCGATTTCAAAACCGATGCGCTTGCTGCTTTCGCCGATCATTGGTTTGACCACGGCCATGTCAACTGGACGAGCGGCGGCAATAGTGGTCAAGTCTCGAACGTCTCGCTGCACGAAAACAAGGGCCTGGACCAGCGCATCGTCCTCTGGCGACCACCTTCCGCAGCGATAGCAATTGGTGACGGGTTTTCCATTGTCGCTGGCTGCGACAAGTCATTTGCCATTTGCAAATCCAAGTTTGCCAATTCGCAAAACTTCCAAGGCTTCCCGCATCTCCCCGGCAATGACGCGGCATATTCCTATGTGGATTCAGAAGGCGTGTTTGACGGAACACCGCTTGTGCCATGAGTGAGATGGCAGAGCGCGTTATCACTGAAGCGCAAGAATGGATTGGCACGCCCTATCGTCATCAAGCCTCCCTGAAAGGTGTCGGTTGCGATTGCTTGGGGCTCGTGCGCGGAGTTTGGCGCAGCGTCTACAGAAGCGAGCCGGAAGCGCTGAAACCCTACAGCGCCGATTGGGCGGAGGTGGGTGGATTGGATGCACTATTAGAGGCCGCACGACGACATTTCATCGAAAAGCCCATGGCTGAGATGTCTGCCGGCGATGTGATTTTATTTCGCTGGAAGCCAAACCACGCCGCCAAACATGCCGGAATTCTAGTCTCGCCGGATAGTTTCATCCACGCTTATGAAGGTCATTCCGTCATGCGCTCATCGCTCGTCCCGCAATGGCGCAAGCGGATTACCGGCGTGTTTTCTTTCAAGTCTTTCGAGGACTAATCCATGGCTACTCTGGTACTACAAGCCGCCGGGGCCTATCTCGGCGGGCTGTTTGGCGCGTTTGGCGCGACGCTTGGCACGGCGGCGGGAGCGCTCGGCGGTTATCTCATCGACCGGGCGCTCCTCACAGGATCACAAAGCCGCCAAGGTCCGCGCCTGTCAGGCATGCAGCCGCTGACCGGTGAAGACGGTGCGCCCTTGGGCCGGGTCTATGGCACCGCACGGGTCGGCGGCACGCTGATTTGGGCGACGCGATTTCAGGAAGTCTCGACGACGACGCGTCAGGGTGCCAAGGGCGGACCCACGACGACGACATTTTCCTATTTTGGCAATTTCGCGATTGCGATCTGCGAGGGCGAGATCGCCTGCCTAAGGCGTGTTTGGGCGGATGGCAAGGAACTGGACCTC
>JANOYJ010000373.1:0-10620 GCA_031428815.1 Phyllobacterium sp. | reverse complement strand
TGATTTCCACACCGACGCCAGCGCGGGCCTATACTCGCGATCTGTCGCGGGCTGCGGAACCTGCCTTGGCTGGCTCAGGCGCAGTTCAGCGCACCAGCCGTCTGCCGGTGCAGGGGCGGGTTAAATCGGGTTGGTTCAATTAGCAGCACTTGTCTTGACCGATTCCGCCTGCACGGTTAGCTGTTGCGCATGACACTGACCAATCCCGCCGACATTCTCGCCTCCCTGATCCGCTGTCCTTCCGTCACGCCGAACGAAGGCGGCGCCTTGTCTGCCTTGGAGACCATGCTAAAGCCCTTGGGCTTTACCATTGAGCGCCCCGTGTTCAGCGAAGAAGGTTGCGCTGACATCGAGAATCTCTATGCCAGACTTTCCGGTAATGGTCCGCATTTGATGTTTGCCGGACATAACGACGTGGTGCCTGTCGGCGATGAAGCCGCTTGGACGCATGGACCGTTTTCGGCCGACATTGCCAAGGGCGAAATGTATGGGCGCGGCGCGGTGGATATGAAGGGCGGCATAGCCTGCTTCCTGGCGGCGCTGGCGCGCCATATTGACAAACATGGGAATCCGAAGGGCTCGGTCTCCTTCGTGATTACGGGAGACGAGGAAGGTCCGGCTGTCAATGGCACCGTGAAGCTCCTCGATTGGGCGGCGTCGAAAGGCGAGAAATGGGACGCGTCGCTGGTGGGCGAACCAACCAATCCAGACGCAATCGGTGACATGATAAAGATCGGGCGGCGCGGATCTGTGTCGGGCACGGTTATTGTCTATGGTATTCAGGGCCACGCTGCCTATCCGCATCTCACCGAAAATCCCGTTCGCGGCATGATGACGCTTTTGGATGCGTTGATCTATCCGGCCTATGACAAGGGCACCAAGGATTTCCAGCCGTCAAACATGGAAGTGACCAGCGTTGATGTCGGCAATCCGGCGACGAATGTCATTCCGGGGCGGGCGACGGCCTCGTTCAACATTCGCTTCAATGACACGTGGTCCGCAGAAACTTTGCAGGCGGAAATTCACAACCGGCTCGATAAGGCCGCGTCGAAAAAGAAGTACCGTGCGGGGAAAAAGACGCCCGTCGACTATGAACTGGTCTGGCGCGAAAACCCAAGTCACGTGTTTCTGACGCATGATGAAAAGCTCATCTCGTCGCTTTCGAGTTCGGTCGAAAAAGTCACCGGCAAGCGACCGCAACTCTCGACAACGGGCGGCACGTCCGATGCGCGGTTCATCAAGAATTATTGCCCGGTGGTGGAGTTCGGCCTTGTCGGCAAGACCATGCATATGGTCGATGAGCGGGTGGCGCTGACGGATTTGGAAACACTCACTCAGGTCTATGAGCATTTCATCGCCGATTGGTTCGCCGCAAACTGATGTTGGATTTTCCTTATATTTTCAATAATTTGCGTGGTGCCTGGCTCACTATGCTCGGCAAGAGTGATGGTTTAAGTCTCTTGGATATTTCCGAGCATGGCTTTTGGCGCTCGTTTCAGGCGCTGCTTGTCGCTCTGCCGGTTATGCTTTTGTCTTGGGTGATTTTCGGACGGGAGCTTAGTGCCGTGGCACCTTTGTCCCTCGGGCAAGTAACAATTCGCGCTGCAATTGTTGATCTCAGCGCGTGGTTCCTGCCGCTGATCGTTTTGGCGTTAGCCGCTAAACCACTCCATCTGGCCGGACGCTTTGTGCACTATGTCGTGGCAAGTAATTGGGCGTCGGCTCTTTTGCTCTATCTTACATTGCCGGCACTCGTCTTACGCCTCGTCGCCCCGGACGCAGAATCTCTGATTTCACTCGCCGCGCTGGCTTTTTTTGGTATGGCGCTCGTGTTCATTTTCCGTATGACACATGTCGCACTTGGACAGAGCTACCAAGTGACTATCGCGGTCTATCTGGCGTTACTCTTAATCTCGTTGCTCGTGATATTCGGCTTGCAAGACCTACTCGGCATTAGTTATCCGACGACATCTTCGGGATAATCCACTTTCATCAGAAATAACCCGTCCGGCGGCGCGACTGGGCCGCAGGCTTTGCGGTCTTTCGCCTCAAGCGCATCTTTCAGTAGTTGCGGTGTCCATTTGCCGGAACCGACATTTTCCAACGAGCCTACCATGGAGCGCACTTGGCGATGCAGGAAGGATTGCGCCGAGACATGGCATTCTATCGCGTCACCTGTCTGGATGACATCAAAGCGATCCAGCGTGCGAACCGGGCTATCCGCCTGACACTCTGCATCGCGAAATGTCGAGAAGTCATGTGTGCCGACAAAGGCTTGCGCTGCTTCCGCCATGTTAGCCGCATCAAGTTTCCGCTTCATGTGCCAAGCAAAACCATTTTCAATTGTCAGCGGCCCACGCCGGTTGATGATGCGGTAGATGTAGTGACGACGGAGCGCCGAGAAGCGGGCGTGAAAATCATGGCTGACGTGTTCGACGTTCAGTATGGCAACAGGCAGCGGTCGTAAATGCTGGTTCACCGCACCTTGCAGCTCGTCGGCACTGCATGATTTTTCGAGATCAATATGGGCCACCTGCCCTCGCGCATGAACGCCGGAATCCGTGCGCCCCGCGCCTTGCAAAGCGGCCCGCTCACCGGAGAATTTGAAAAAGGCTTCTTCGATTGCACCTTGAACGGTCATATCGTCCAATTGCTTTTGCCAGCCGCAAAACGGACGGCCGTCGTATTCGACAAGGAGGCGGTAGCGCTGCATCAGGATAGTGTCACCGAACCGACTCCGCGCAGGAAATCGGTTGCCGACATTGCCTTGCCGCCCGCCCGTTGAAGTTCAGTGATTTCGATTTTCCCATCGGAACAGTCGGCAAACAGGCGGCCTGACTGATGCTGCGTCATCACTTTCGCTCTGAGAATTTTCACGCGCTCGCTCTTACCCGCAATTGCCATCTCGCACCAAGCACCGGGGAATGGCGAGAGGCCGCAAATATGGTGATGAACTTCCAGTGCCGACTTTGCCCAGTCAATTCGTGTTTCCGATTTGTCGATTTTCTTTGCGTAGATGACGCTGTCAGATGACTGCGGGGTCAAGGGCAGTTTGCCTATCTCAAGCGCCGCCATTGCCTCGACCATCAGCGACGCACCGGCCTGTTTAAGAACATCATGCAATTCACCTGTCGTCATCTCCGGTAAAATGGCGACGCGCGATGTCATGGCGATGGGTCCGGTATCCAGCCCTTCGTTCATTTTCATCACCATCATGCCCGTCTCAACATCGCCCGCCATAATCGCGCGGTGAATCGGCGCCGCCCCGCGCCAACGTGGCAATAGCGAAGCGTGGCCATTGTAACAGCCGAGCCGCGTACCTTCGAGGATTTGCTTGGGCAGCAGGAGACCATAGGCGACGACGACTGCGACATCGGCGTTCAAGGCAGCGAATCTCTCTTGTTCCGCGGCGGATTTCAGGCTTGCCGGAGTGCGAACGTCAATACCCAGCGCTTCGGCACAAAGATGCACCGGCGATTTGGTCAACGCCAACCCGCGCCGACCGGCAGGACGCGGCGGCTGCGAATAGACGCATGCGATCTCATGGCCTGCCGCATGCAAAGCTTGAAGCGTCGGCACCGAGAAATCCGGCGTGCCCATGAAGATGATGCGAAGTGACAATAAATCAGGCCTCTGTCATTCAGTGGGCCTGCGGAGTGGATCTTCCTGATTATGGATAAACTCTTCCGCCTGATCTTTGGTGTGAAACACCTCTTTGAGGGTTTCGACAACAAAATCTCCGACAGGTAGACCATTGCTGGATTCGGAATTTCCAAATTCTGAATCCACTCCTGCCTGCAACAACTCCAGCGCGGCTGCGGAGAGAGAAATATCCCGCCGCGTCGCGAATTCTTGGATTGCAGCTTCCAGTTCAGGCGAGAGATCACGAACTAACAAATTGGCCATTTTAGCCTCCATTAACGCTAATGATACCATGCCCGTCCGTTTCAAACCAGTTCCGAACTTTGCCGTATGGAGAGCAAACGACATCACCGGCCTGTGTAACAGATGACCTATCCGGCTTTATGCTGCGACCTCAAACGGGTTGACGAGTTTGAGGCCAAGGCCCTCAAAATCGCGGACATTACGGGTTGCAAGCGTTGCGCCGTGGACGAGGCAGATGGCGGCGATTTGGGAATCCCCCAGTCCCATCGGTCGACCTGCAGCTTCACGCACACTTCGGATGTTGCCGTTCCGGATCGCCGCCCTTGTCTCAAACATTAATATTCGCCCATGGAAAACTCCTTCGACAAGCGCACCCAGTTCGAGTTGATATCGCTTGCTCCTGTCTCTTAAGAACACCCTGTCTGCGCCATACGCCATCTCGGCGATAGTGGTGGCGCAAAGATACAGATTGCCAATATCTTGCGAGTCATACCATTGATGAACCGATGCTAACACATTCTTGCGGTTCACCTCCGAAATGACGTTTGTATCCAGAACAATCATTCGAAATCAGGCGGCGGACGACCAAAATCTCTACGACCTTCCTCAATGACCCGCATAAAATCATCGTGCTCTTCGTCTGTCATAAGAGTGTCAGAAAAGACCGCCCTGATCTCGTCGAATACAGACCCGTTCTTGACGTCAGAAGCAACATCAACGTCGTCGAAGTCTGCTTGCAGTCGGGCTTTAACCTCTTCTGACATGCTTCTGCCGTTTGAATTCGCAGCCTCTGAGATTTTCGCCTTTAACTCAGAGGGCAAGTCCCGAACCAAAAGATTTCCCATCGACACCTCCAAGTTTGATATCGCTGATATCACAATTGATGCCTAGGGTCAAACCAGTTCCGAATCCGGGCGCAGCTTGGCGAGTTTCGTGAACTTCTTCACAACCATGGCTTTTTTTAACTTGGAAATATGGTCGATGAACAAGACGCCGTTGAGGTGGTCTATCTCGTGCTGCAAGCATGTTGCGAGCAGGCCTTCGGCGGTGACTTCATGTTGTTTGCCGTCCAAATCAAGATGCGTGACTTTGACAGAAGCCGGGCGTTCAACTTCGGCGTAATAGTCCGGAATAGAGAGACAGCCTTCCTCGTAGACAGAACGCTCCTCGGAACTCCAGACCACGTGCGGATTGATAAAGAATTGCGGTTTTTTCTCTTCGCCCTCTTTGGCAAGGTCAATCACCAGCATGCGCACCGCTTGCCCGACTTGCACGGCGGCAAGGCCGATGCCGGGCGCGTCATACATGGTTTCCAGCATGTCATCAGCAAGCTTGCGCGTGTCAGCGCCAACACGCTCGAGTTTTTTCGAAGGCGCTTTCAGAATCGGGTCCGGCAGGAGGATGAGTGGGCGTATCGTCATGGGTTTCAGGTAATGGCTGGAAATCTGGACGTCAATAATAAACCCGATAAATGTTCACTTTTTGATCTCGTTGAGCCGTTCCGAATCGGCTATAGAGGCGCGATGGATATTCAGGATTTTCTCGATCAAACGCTGCTCACCGTTGGTAAATATCCCATCTCGATGGGGCATGTCCTGTTAGCTGCCGCACTGCTCGTTGTCGGCTTGATCCTCGCGACGGCGATTGGCCAATGGCGGGGTTCTAAATCCCGTGCGCGTTCCATGCAGGATTCCGACGCGCGCGCTCAGGCCGCTGAAGTCCATATGGCGGAGATTTTGCGTACACAATCCGAGATGCAGGGCCGGATGCAGACGATGGCGGAAATCTTTGGCTCGCGGCAGTCTGAGATGACGCAATCCATTCGCGAGCGGCTCGACGGGATGACCACGCGCATCGGTCAGACCATGACCGACCAGACCCGCGCCACGCATGAAAATCTCGCCAAACTGCAAGAACGGCTAGCAGTGATAGACTCGGCGCAATCCAATATCCGTGCTCTGGCCGGCGAAGTGGTGACACTGCAATCCATCCTTTCCAATAAGCAGACACGCGGCGCTTTCGGGCAGGCGCGGATGGAGACGATTGTTGCTGACGGGTTGCCGATGGGGGCCTATGAGTTTCAAGCGACTTTGACCAATGGCACACGGCCCGACTGTCTGGTTCTGATGCCAAACGGCTCGCCGTCGCTGGCCATTGATGCGAAATTTCCGCTGGAAGCCTATAATGCCATCCGCGCCGCCGAAGCATCTGAAGACAAGCGCGTCGCGGAAAACCAGTTCCGTCGCGACATGGATATTCACATCAAGGACGTGTCGTCGAAATATCTCATACAAGGCGAAACACAGGATACCGCGTTTCTTTTTGTGCCGTCGGAATCCGTCTTTGCTGAAATCCATGAGAAGTTCGAGAGCATTGTGCAAAAAGCACACCGTGCCCGCGTGGTCATCGTCTCGCCCTCGCTTTTAATGCTCTCAATTCAAGTTATCCAATCAGTGCTGAAAGACGCAAGAATGCGCGAGCAGGCGCATTTGATCCAAGGCGAAGTGGTGCGGTTGATGGAGGACGTCTCCCGTGTCGATGAGCGCGTGCGCAAGCTCGCCGGACATTTTGCCATGGCGCAGAAGGACGTGGACGATGTTCTGGTCTCGACCGGCAAGGTAACCAAACGCGGGCAGCGGATTGAGGCGCTGGAGTTCGGCGAAGTGACTACTGTGGTGGCTGCTGAAGCCACGCCGCGCGTGGAGGCCAAGGTCGGACAATTGCGGCTGCGCGTTGTCGAGGGGGATGAGTAAACGGTCCCTAGTCTTTGCCCCGGCGTTTTTGCATGGCTCCCCTGACTTGCCGGGGGTGGCGGCAATTGACGTAAACGTCTATATCCGCATCAACTTAAGGAGCCTATCGTGACCACCCGTTCGAATACCTCGTTTATCAGCCAGATCATTTCAGCCTTTTTCATGGGTCATGCCATGACTGGCGGCGCGCATTTTTCTCGCCGTGACATCGAATCCATCGCTTTGTCCAATAGAGACTTTCAGCGCAAAACCCGCTGATTACTTGATCAGTCTGGTCAATTCATTGCTCGGATAGCACGTCTCTGACATTCCGTTCTTTGACTGAAAATCGCCGATGGAACGCCGGGTTTTGAAACCCGGGAGCCCGTCCGGCTTTCCTATGTCATAACCCTTTTTCTGCAATACGACCTGCATCTTGCCAATGTCAGATCGCAGCATTTTATCGATGGGCTGCCAAGGCGCAGCGAACTTTGTCCTGTTCCCCGCAATGCGGTCCGCGACATGGCCGATGAACAGCGCATAGAGATCGCTGATATTATACGTCTTGATAACATAGAAATTCGGCGTCGCGAGAAAGACCGGGCCATAACGACCGGATGGCAAAAGCAGCAGATTTTCCGCCTTCATATCTTTCGCGCCCAATGCCGTGCCGTCTTGGCGGACAACGCCCAGTTTGACCCACTCAGAACCCGTCTTGCCCTGGTCCGGACCTTCCAAGGCGCAGGTCACGTTGTCAGGCAGCGCCACTTCAACGCCCCACGAGCGGCCCGCCTCCCAGCCATATTGGTTTAGATAGTTGGCGATGGAGGCCAACGTATCCGGCACCGAGTTCCAGATGTCGCGCTTGCCGTCGCCGTCAAAATCGACAGCAAACTTGAGGTATGAACTCGGCAAAAACTGCGGCTGACCAAGGGCGCCTGCCCAAGAGGTTTTCATACCTGCCAGATCCATATAGCCCTTTTCGAGGATTTGCAGCGCCGCCAAGAGCTCGACTTGGAACTTCTCTTTCTGAGCGGACATGAAGGCGTCGGTCGCCAAAATATCAAAGGCGTCATGCGGAATTTTCGCCGCGCCATAGCCGGATTCCCGGCCCCAGATGGCAAGCAGGATTTGACGTGGGACGCCGTATTTCTTCTCAATGGCGGCAAGCGTCTTGGCGTGCTGTTTGGCACGGGCCTGACCGCCTGCGACCAAGCCTGCGATACTCTTCTCGTTAAAATACTTAGCCGGTGAGGAAAACTCGGCTTGATGCTGGTTCTTCGGCGGCTTGGGTTTTTGACCGGGCATCACCAAATCGGGCAGATCCAGATTGACGGAGATCGTGCCGAGCGCGGAGTCAAATGTGGCGCGTGAAATGCCTTGTTCTTGTGCTTGCGGCCAAAGCGACGTTTCGAGCCATGTGCGGAACTGCTTGTTGATGGCGTCCTTGTTGGCGCCCTGAGCATTCGAGGCCAAGAGAAAGACAAATAGCACTGAGATAAAACGAGCCAACATCCTGCCTCACAAAACCGTTCTGGACCGCAAGGCCGCGCTTAGTGTGCCGTCGTCGAGATAGTCCAATTCCCCCCCCACCGGCACGCCATGGGCCAATCGCGTGACCTTCACATCAAACCCGGCCAATTGGTCGGTGATGTAATGCGCCGTGGTCTGGCCTTCGACCGTTGCGTTCACTGCGATGATGACTTCCTTGGTCGCGCCCTTTGCGACACGGTCAACGAGTGTATTGATATTGAGATCATCCGGCCCGATACCATCCAGTGGCGAGAGGCGACCGCCAAGCACGTGATAGCGCGCATTGATAATGCTCGCCCGCTCCAGCGCCCAGAGGTCAGCGACATCCTCAACCACGATCAGGATCGCATCATCGCGGCGCGGATCGACACAGATCGTACAGGGTTCAAACGTATCGGCATTGCCGCAGACCGTGCAAATGCGCACCTTTTGATGCGCCTCATGCATGGCCTCGGCGAGCGGACCCATCAGTTGGTCTTTCTTCTTGATGAGGGTCAGCGCCGCGCGGCGGGCCGAACGCGGCCCAAGCCCCGGCACTTTGGCCAGAAGCTGGATGAGACGTTCTATTTCAGGTCCGGCGATTCGTTTGCTCATCACACTTTCTAAACCAACGGGGTTTACTTTGCACAGAGGAGACAGTTCGCAAGGGATATTGCGATGGGACGTGAAGACCTGACCACGCGCGCGGCACTAGACGGCGACCGCCCGGTTCTCGAAAAGCTGATCGGAGACTGTTACTCGACAGTTTATCCCGGCTGGTATGACGACGATGTTTTGGGCGACGCCCTGCCCGCCATGCTCCGCATTGATCCCGCACTCTTGAAATCAGGCCACTATTTCGTCGCCTCATTCGGCGGTGCGGTCGCCGGTTGCGGCGGCTGGAGCACGAAGGCGCCCGGCAATGGTTCTTCAGGCGATAAAACCGGCCATATCCGCCATTTCGCGACGCATCCAGATTTCATGGGCAAAGGCATCGGCGGTGCCATTTTGGACCGCTGCATCAACGAAGCCTCGCATACCGGCATGGCGAAACTACGCTGTTTTTCCAGCCTTCCGGCAGAGGGCTTTTACGCCCGACACGGCTTTGCCAAACTCGATAGCGTCAATGTGATGCTCAGCGACGGGGCGTATTTTCCGGCGGTACTGATGGAACGGGCGCTCAGTTAGCTCACCGGTCTTTGAGGAGCAGCCTTATAAGCTTGATCAGGAAGTACAACTCGATCAATGCCAGAATCAAAAGCGTTAATGTGTTCGTGTCCGGCGACCCGTTGTTGACGACAAGTCCCGTGACGACATCACCAAGCTCAATGAATATGCGGGTGGCTAGCATCAGGGCCAAAAGCGCGGCACTGTTCAGGACGAGCGCTATGACGATGCCCAGCACCGAGCCAAGAACCCGCACGCCAGTGCTGTATAATCCGAACTCTTCGGAAAATGTGCTGATGGTCACACCGGGGAAAAACGAGCCGGGAACCGCCATGTAGACATAGGCGAAAAACAGCCCTGCAAACACCAGAATCCAACCAAATATCTTGGCGGAGACAGGAATTTCCGGGCGCAGTACCGCTTTGAGTTCGTTCATTTTGATCCCTGTCTGCGGATTGAATATGGATTGAATCCGCCTTTTTAGAGCGGTATTGCGAGATTTCCCGGCATCTTGGCCCGTGTGAGCTGGTCTTGTCACCTGAATCAAATGAGTGCAAATGAATTGTCTTCTCAAGTGACATGCACGGAATGAATAAGATGCGCGTCGATCTTAATTTGCTGACTGTGTTCAACGCCATCGCTGAAACCGGGTCGGTCTCGGCGGCCGCAGCGCAACTGTCGCTGAGCCAACCCGCTGTGAGTCATGCTTTGAACCGGCTGCGACGCCTCACGGGCGACCCGCTGTTCGTCCGCGGTAGCGGCGGCCTTTTGGCGACACCGCGCGCCTTGGAAATGCGCAATCCCGCCCGTGAAACCATCAACTGTGCCCAAGCACTGCTTTTGCCCGCCTCGTTCGATCCGATGACTGATACGAGATCGTTCAAGATCGCTTCAAGCGACTATTCTTCTATTACGATTTTGCCATCGCTCCTGCGGCAGGTCCGCCTCAAAGCACCGCATTGCACAATCGAGTTAACGCAAGTTGGCGCTTCTACATTGAAGCTTTTAGAATCGGGAGAGTTGCATGGCAGCTTTTGGGGAATCAAGCCGCCTGAAAAGCCGATTGTCCCCATGCCGCTGTTTGAGGATCGGCTGACCGGGATTGTGTCCGCCGATCATCCGCTGGCGGCGAAGGCGCGTCATAGCAGCGTGCTGCTGGAAGACTATCTTGCTTATCCGCACGCGGTCGTGTCGCATAATGTTTCAAGCGGCAATCCCGTGGACTCTGAATTGCATGCCAAAGGATTGAACCGGAAAATCCTCTACACAGGCCAAAGTTTCGCCGGAAATCTGGCGGCGATTGAAGGTACAAACCTTGTCATGT
>JANOYJ010000372.1:0-2882 GCA_031428815.1 Phyllobacterium sp. | reverse complement strand
TGATGGATCGTGTTGGCTGCCACGCAGATTAAAGGGCAAAGACTTTGGCACATTGGCGAATGACGCATTGTCTGCGCCGGTGAAGACAAAGCCGAATACATCCTGCCACATCGACACGGAGGCATTCCAGCCGCAGAGCGGGTCGGCGACGTATTTGTCTACTTCACCATGGTCACGCGAAAGCCAATCAAAGGGCGTTCGGCCATCCGTTTCCTTCTTCGACCAGTCGCCGAAGGTGAGCTTGGGCAGAACCATGGACGGGACATCTGAGCCGAGCAGTAAGCGCTCAGAGGCGAGGATGAACTGAGCCAGTCGTCCCATGGCTCCGGCTGAGAAATTGCAGTTCCATATGCCAGCGCCTGCCAATCCGCCTGGGACGCGCAGCACGGAGTTCATGGCGATCAGACCGCCCATGGAATGGCCGAAAATCACCAGCGGCAGACCGGGATGCGCGGCGCTGGCGTGATTGCGCACGGCTAGTACATCGTCCAGGACGCGAGCGCCGCCGTCCTTTTCTGCAAACCGACCCAAGGGCGCGTCCGGGGCTTTGGTGTAGCCATGGCCCCGATGGTCGTGGGCATAGATATGAAAACCGGCGGCTGCGAGCGCTTTGGCAAAACGGGCGTAGCGGGCGGCGTGCTCGGCAAGGCCGTGATTGATCTGCACCACGCCGCGCGGCTTGCCCATGGCGGGTTCATGGTAGAGCCGCAAACCCGCGCCGGATGGGGCGTTCAATGTCGTCGTCGTGGCAAAGCTCATGATGGCTCCCGTTTTTATCAGTCTTGGCGATGGCGCAAGTTTCGTCAATCGCACAACTCAGATGCAAAAACCTGCCGCATTTTTGGCACGTCGCTTGTAAAATGTGCAAGTTATTGATTTTGTTGATTATATTTAAAATTTTTCTTGCAGACTAAAAATATTGCGTCGCAACCTTCACCTCATAAGTGGTGACCCCCACCAACGACCTGCCTGCCGCGTCCGGCTCACATTTTTGGCGGATTGCTCCCGCAAGCGCTTTCGCTTATGAAGCGCCAACAAATCCATCACATCCAAGAAAGTTTCACGCGTGGCCCGCCAATTCATTTATCACATGTCCGGTTTGACCAAGGCCTATAATGGCAAAAAGGTTCTCGAAAACCTGCATCTGTCGTTCTATCCCGATGCCAAGATCGGTATTCTCGGGCCGAACGGTTCGGGTAAATCCACCGTGCTGCGCATCATGGCGGGCATGGACAAGGAATGGACCGGCGAGGCATGGCTCGCCGAGGGTGCCACTTGCGGATACTTGCCGCAGGAGCCGCAATTGGATAACTCAAAAACGGCGCTTGAAAATGTGCTGGAAGGCGTTGCCAAAAAGAAGGCAATTGTTGACGAGTATAATGCGTTGATGATGGACTATAATGATGAGAACGCCGAAAAGGCCGCGAAAATTCAGGATGTGATTGACGCGGAAAACCTCTGGGACTTGGACAGCCAGGTCGAGATGGCGATGAATGCGCTGGGTTGCCCGCCGCCGGAATCGCCGGTGGCTAATTTATCCGGCGGTGAAAAGCGGCGCATTGCGCTGTGCAAGCTCCTGCTCGCCAAGCCTGACCTTCTGCTCCTCGATGAGCCAACCAACCATCTTGATGCCGAGACTGTTGCGTGGCTTGAAAAGCATTTGCGCGAATATACCGGCTCGGTGCTGATCGTCACGCATGATCGCTACTTCCTCGACAATGTGACGGGCTGGATTCTTGAATTGGATCGCGGCCGCGGCATTCCGTATGAGGGCAATTACACCGCGTATCTCGATGCCAAATCGAAACGATTGCGCCAAGAAAAGGGTGAGGAAGATTCGCGCCAGAAGGCCATTGACCGCGAGCGTGAATGGATGGCCTCCAGCCCTAAGGCGCGGCAGGCAAAGTCCAAGGCGCGTATCAAGGCCTATGATGAATTGGTGCAGGCCTCCAATGACAGGCGTCCCGGCGAAGCTCAGATCGTTATTCCGGCGGGTGAGCGTTTGGGGCAGGTGGTTATTGAGGCCGAAGGTCTTAGCAAGAGCTATGGCGACCGCGTGCTGTTTGAGGATCTGACGTTCAAACTGCCGCCCGGCGGCATTGTCGGCGTTATCGGGCCGAACGGTGCGGGCAAGACGACGCTGTTCCGCCTGATTACCGGTCAAGAGACGCCGGACAGCGGCACGATCCGGCTCGGCGATACGGTGCATCTCGGCTATGTCGATCAAAGCCGCGATCATCTGGATGGATCAAAGAATGTCTGGGAGGAAATTTCCGGCGGTAATGACATTATCAAGCTCGGCAAATACGAAGTGAATTCGCGCGCCTATTGCTCGACGTTCAATTTCAAGGGCGGCGATCAACAACAGAAGGTCGGCAATCTCTCCGGCGGCCAGCGCAACCGCGTGCATCTGGCCAAAATGATGAAGAACGGCGGCAACGTTCTCCTCCTTGATGAGCCCACCAACGATCTCGATACCGAAACGCTGGCAGCGCTCGAAGACGCGCTGGAGAGCTACGCCGGCTGCGCCGTTATCATCAGCCATGACCGCATGTTCCTAGACCGCCTCGCGACACACATTCTGGCGTTTGAGGGCGATAGCCATGTGGAATGGTTTGAGGGGAATTTTGAGGATTATGAGCAGGATAAGATCAGGCGCTTGGGGCCGGAGAGTGTCACTCCGAAGCGACCGACGTATAAGCGGCTGACGCGGTGATTGCGGTTCGACCTTCGGTTTCAGATGACATCCTGGCTCTTCAGCGGATTGCTGAAGATAGCGGCTTGCGCGTGGTGAGACCGAAATGCTTTATTCACTACGTGAGTAAGATGGCGCTGATAAAACCCTTAAATGCTTGAAATTGTTTCAAAAACGGGTAGCGCTT
>JANOYJ010000371.1:0-3026 GCA_031428815.1 Phyllobacterium sp. | reverse complement strand
CCCCGCCGCCGCCCGAGGGACAAGCGGCTGAACATGCTTTCAAACTTCACATAAACGGACAAGACCTGCAGGGCGTTGTGATGTGGAGCACGGAGCCGGACCGCCCAAACGGCATTATCATGGACAATTGCCCGGACGGCGATGTGACAGGTGAAGAGTTGGATGTCTGCACGGTTTGGCAGGGCGTAATCTACGGATTGAAGCCGAACGCGGATGCTGGCTTCCTCGGCAAACGCGGCTCGGACCGTGCTGAGGCACTGTTATTGCCGGATCTGTCGCGCTCGGTTCAGGCGCACACGTTCAAGAATAGCATGCCTGCTCCGCCAAAAGTGGACGATGTTTTCAAGATGAAAGCGTGTCAGGAATAGGCGGCTTGCCGCAGGAAATGAAAGGCTTTGAGATGGCGTATGATGTTGTGATTATCGGTTCCGGCCCAGGCGGCTATGTCTGCGCCATCAAGGCGGCGCAGCTGGGGTTGAAGGTCGCGGTCGTGGAAAAGCGCGATACGTTCGGCGGCACCTGTCTCAACATCGGCTGCATCCCGTCCAAAGCGCTGTTGCACGCCTCGGAAGTGTTTGAGGAAGCAGGCCATTCATTTGATGCGCTCGGCGTTGAGATCAATAAGCCGAAGCTCAACCTGACAAAAATGATGGCGCATAAAGATGCTGTCGTGAAGGCCAATGTCTCCGGCGTCGCCTTCCTGTTCAAGAAAAACAAAATCGATGCCCATATCGGTACTGGCACCGTGATCGGCGAAGGCAAGGTCAAGGTCACCGCGCAGGACGGAACTGAGACCATTCTGGAGGCCAAAAACATTGTCATTGCCACCGGTTCGGACGTCTCCGGCATTCCGGGCGTTGATGTCGCGTTCGATGAAAAGGTCATCGTCTCCTCCACCGGTGCCATCGCACTCGACAAGGTTCCCGGCCATCTCGTCGTCGTCGGTGGCGGTGTCATCGGGCTGGAGCTCGGCTCCGTCTGGGCGCGGCTCGGGGCGAAGGTCACGGTCGTTGAATATCTTGACAAGCTGCTCGGCCCAATGGACGCGGATGTGTCAAAACATTTCCAGCGCCTGATGGAAAAGCAAGGCTTGGTCATCAAGACTGGGGCGAAGGTTACTGGCATTGCCAAGGCCAAGAAAGGCGCGACGGTGACGTTTGAACCCGTTGCAGGCGGCGCGGCGGAGACGATTGACGCGGACGTTGTCTTGGTCGCCACGGGCCGGAGACCGTTCACTGATGGCCTGGGCCTTGCGAAGGCCGGCGTTGTCATGGACAAAGGCGGGCGTGTCGAGATTGACAATCATTGGCGCACCTCCATTCCCGGCATTTTTGCCATTGGCGACGTGGTCAAAGGCCCGATGCTGGCCCACAAGGCGGAAGACGAAGGCGTCGCCGTCGCGGAAATCATGGCAGGGCAACATGGCCATGTGAATTTTGATGTCATCCCGGGTGTTGTCTACACCTCACCGGAAGTCGCCTCAGTGGGCAAGACCGAGGAAGAACTGAAAGCCGCAGGCATTGCTTACAAGACGGGCAAATTCCCCTTCACCGCCAATGGCCGCGCCCGCGCCATGCAGCACACCGACGGTTTTGTGAAAATCCTCGCCGACGCCGCAACAGACCGCGTGCTCGGTGTGCATATTCTCGGTTTTGGCGCAGGCGAACTCATCCACGAATGCGCTGTGCTGATGGAATTTGGCGGCTCGTCCGAGGATCTGGCGCGAACCTGTCACGCGCATCCGACAATGTCAGAGGCCGTTCGCGAGGCCGCGCTCGGGACGTTTGCAAAGTCGATCCATATCTAGCGGCACCACGTCACATGGAGTTCACTGCTTCCACAGCCCATACTCCCGCCATTGGAGTAACCGCCATGAAACCAATTCTCGAAGGTGCGCAGTTTTCTGATTCTTACGCGCTCAACATTACCGGCCAGTCGCTCGATGCAGTCACGGCGACGCAGCGGGTCATGGGCCGCAATCCAATTTGGATTTCAAAACTCATGCGTCTGCGCAATCTTATCATAGCGCCGCTCGGCCTCAAGGCCGCACCGGACGAGAAGCTCGGCCCCGACGAATCCATCAGCACGTTTCCGCTTGTGTCCAAATCGCCGGAGCGCGTTGTACTCGGATTGGACGATAGGCATCTCGATTTCCGCATTGTCGTCGACGTGGTGAATGGAGATGGCGGCTTACAGACGATCACGGCGACAACATTTGTGAAAACACACAACGCACTGGGTAGAACCTACCTCGCTATTGTGAAGCCGTTCCACCGCATCATCGTTCCTGCTATGCTGAGACAGGCGGCGAACTGAGCGCTATTTCCCCGCCGCCGTCACCGTATAGCCCGCGCTACGGAACAGTTCGACCAGCCCCTTGTCTCCGGGCACATGCAAGGCGCCAACGGCGATAAATGCGTTGCCGTCGGCTAGGATTTTCTCCGCGCGTGTCGCCATCACCCTGTTGCGGGCGAGGATCATGGTTTCTTCGAAATCGCCATAGCCTTCCGTCTTGTCCAGACCTGCCGGTGCTATGAGTTTCAAAAACGGCATGATCGTGCCGGTCCTGCCTTCAACATAGAGCGCAATCATCGTCTCCATGACGTCGTCCATCTTGTCGCCAAGCGCCAAGGTTTCCACCAAGCCTTTAAGATGCATTTTCATCGGCAGGGCGGCCATGGCGTCGAGCTGTTCGGCAATGGTTTCCAAGCCGTCAATCTTTTTGCCGGCCGCTTCTGCATCCTTGGCAAGTTTGATGTCCAAAAACGGCGCCCCGCCCTGTTTGCGTTTCATTTCGCAGGCCGGCAGCGCCACAAGACCGGCAATCATCCATGGCTTCATTTTGTTGACCGTGACCAGCGGAATACCGCGCGCTTTCAGGCCCTTATCAAGAATGGCAATTTGATCCTTGTTCAGAAACGAAGTCAGCGTCGTCTCATCCATAAACATCATCAGATCCGGTCGCGCCAACAGCGCCTTGGCGGAAACCTTCGGATCGAGAATTTCTGTCGTCTCGATCACCACTG
>JANOYJ010000370.1:0-4003 GCA_031428815.1 Phyllobacterium sp. | reverse complement strand
TGATCGGCGAAACCGACGGACATCCAGAGCGTCACGAATGAGCCGACGAGCACCAGAACCTTCATGAAGGTGGCGAAGGAGTCATTGGTGTACGCCCCGCCAAAGCCGCCGCCTTGCGCAGAATAAAGTACGAGATACGTCGCAATAGCCAGGACGGCGAGCGACAGATAGGTCACCAGTTTGAACGGATTGTTCTTGGAAAACACGCCAACCATCAACAGCACGACAGCGCCGAGCGCCACCACGAACTCGGGCATTGCGAGGGAGAAACTGGCGTAGAAATCGGCCACCATAAGCGTAGTCCCTTAGGTTATTGTGCGGCCGCTACAGCGGCTTGATTGGCAGTGTTATAGTCCGCGATCAAGGCATCCACCGAAACGGCGGTCGCGTTGAAAACCGGCTTTGGATAGACGCCGTAGAAAATCACCAAAATGACCAGCGGATAGAGAATGATCTTCTCGCGACCGGACAGATCCAAAAGACCTTTGAGGCTATCCTTTTCCAACACACCGAACACCACGCGTCGATAGAGCCAGAGCGCGTAGGCGGCGGAGAGGATAACGCCGAATGTGGCGAAGAAAGCGACCCAGGTATTGACGCGGAAGACACCGAACAGGGTCAAAAATTCGCCGACAAACGATGACGTTCCCGGTAGTCCGACATTGGCCATGGTGAAAATCAACAGCACGACGGCGTATTTCGGCATGTTGTTGACGAGACCGCCATAGGCCGAGATTTCGCGGGTGTGCATCCGGTCGTAGATGACGCCAACGCAGAGGAAGAGCGCGGAGGCGACAAGGCCATGGCTCAGCATCTGGAAAATTGCGCCCTGCACGCCTTGGGCATTGACCGCGAAAATACCCATGGTGACATAGCCCATATGGGCGACGGAGGAGTAGGCGATGAGCTTTTTCATGTCCTCCTGCATCAAAGCGACCAGCGAGGTATAGATGATCGCGACGATGGAGAGGGTGAACACCAAGGGCGCGAAGTCGGCACTTGCAAGCGGGAACATCGGTAGCGAGAAGCGCAACAGGCCATAACCGCCCATTTTCAACAAAATACCGGCAAGGATAACGGAACCGGCGGTCGGGGCTTCAACGTGGGCATCCGGCAACCAAGTATGCACCGGCCACATCGGCATCTTGACTGCGAACGAGGCGAAGAAGGCGAGCCAGAGCCACGTCTGCATGCCTGCAGGGAAGTCATATTGCAACAGCGCCGTGATGTCGGTCGTGCCGGATTTCCAATACATCGCCATGATGGCAAGCAGCATCAGCACTGAGCCAAGCAGCGTATACAGAAAGAACTTAAACGAGGCATAGACACGGCGCTTGCCGCCCCAGACGCCGATGATGATGAACATCGGGATGAGACCGGCTTCGAAATAAACGTAGAAGAGCACAATATCGAGCGCGGTGAAGACGCCGATCATCAACGTTTCGAGAATAAGAAATGCAATGAAATAGGCCTTGATCCGCGTATCAATGGCTTCCCATGAGGCCAAAATACAGAATGGCATCAGGAAGGTTGTGAGGATGACAAACAGCATGGATATGCCGTCGACGCCGAGGTGATAGCGGATGCCGCCATCAAGCCACGGCTTGTTTTCGACGAACTGGAAATTGGCGGTCGTCGTGTCGAACCCCGTCCAAATCAGCAGCGACACCAGGAACGTCGCAATCGTCGTGAACAGCGTGATCCAACGGATGTTGCGGCGACCGGCTTCATTGTCATCGCTGATGAACAACATCAGGACAACGCCCAAGAGCGGCAGGAAGGTGATGGTCGAGAGGATTGGCCAACCAGTCATTACAGCATCATCCAAGTTATGAGCGCCGCGACGCCAATCAGCATGGCGAAGGCGTAGTGATAGAGATAGCCGGTTTGCAGCTTGACGACGCGGGCGGTCACATCTCCAACACGGGCGGAAATGCCGTCCGGCCCCATGCCGTCAATGACAAAGCCGTCGCCCTGCTTCCAAAGGAAGTAGCCGAGCTTTTTGGCCGCGCGGACAAACAGGAAGTCGTAGAGTTCGTCGAAATACCACTTGTTCAAAAGGAACTGGTAAAGCCCGTTGTGTTGCTTGGCGAGCGCCTTTGGTGTTTCCGGCGAGCGGATATAGAATTGGTAGGCCAAGAGGAAGCCGGAGAGCATGGCAATAAATGGCACCCATTTCACCAGCGTCGGGACATGGTGGAACTCTTCGAGAATGTGGTTCTCCGGTCCCGTGAAAAGCGCACCCTTCCAGAACTCCAGATATTCATGACCGAAGAAATAGCCTTCGAACAGAACACCGGCGAGAAGTGCGCCTGCGCCTAGAATATAGAGCGGAACCAGCATGACGTTTGGCGATTCATGGATGTGGTGCATGACATCATGGCTGGCGCGCGGTGCGCCGTGGAAGGTCATGAAAATCAAACGCCATGAGTAGAAGGAAGTAAAAAGCGCGGCAATCGACAACAGCGCGAAGGCATAGCCCGCGGCTGGATTATGCGAGGCGAACGCGGATTCGATGATGATGTCTTTAGAGAAGAAGCCGGCGGTTCCGATCATGGTGCCGGGAATTCCAAGACCCGTGAGTGCGACGGTGCCGATAATCATCATCCAATAGGTCTTTGGAATATGCGTGCGCAGGCCACCCATATGACGCATGTCCTGCTCGTTTGACACGGCATGAATAACTGAACCAGCGCCGAGGAACAGCAGCGCCTTGAAAAAGGCATGGGTAAAGAGATGGAAGATGCCCGCGCCATACGCGCCGACGCCCATGGCGACAAACATGTATCCAAGCTGCGAGCAGGTCGAATAGGCAATAACGCGTTTGATGTCGTTTTGCACGAGGCCGACGGTCGCGGCAAAGAAGGCCGTCGTTGCGCCGATGATCGTGACAAAGGTGAGCGCGGTTTGCGAGAGTTCAAAAATTGGCGACAGACGCGCAACCATGAAGACACCGGCGGTGACCATGGTAGCGGCATGGATGAGCGCGGAGACCGGCGTCGGACCTTCCATCGCGTCAGGCAGCCAAGTATGCAACATGAACTGCGCGGACTTACCCATGGCACCCATAAACAGAAGCAGCGCGACAATCGTAACGGCGCTCTGATTGTCGAGTTCATATCCGAGGAAGTTCAATACAGTCTGGCCTGTCGTGCCTTCCGCCGGAATATAGGTCGCGGCATTCGCAAAAATGTCTTGGAAATTGACCGATCCGAACAGAACAAATATGCCGAAAATACCGAGCGCGAAGCCGAAATCGCCGACGCGGTTGACGATGAAGGCCTTCATCGCAGCGGCATTGGCGGATGGCTTTTTGTACCAGAAACCGATCAGCAAATAGGAGGCGAGACCGACGCCTTCCCAACCGAAGAACATCTGCACCAAACTGTCAGCGGTCACCAGCGCCAGCATGGCGAAGGTGAACAGCGACAGATAGGCGAAGAAGCGCGGGCGGTGGGGGTCGTGGTGCATGTAGCCGATGGAATAGACATGCACCAAGCACGAAACCGTGTTGACAACGACGAGCATGACGGCAGTCAGCGTATCAACGCGCAGCGCCCAATCGACATTGAGATTGCCGGACTGAATGAAGGAGAGCACCTGCACGCGGTAGGCTTCCTCATGGCCTAGCGCCACATTGAAAAACACCAGCCATGACAGAAGGGCTGCGATGATGAGAAGGCCGGATGTGACATATTCCGACGCTTTGGCGCCGATGGAATTGCCAAACAGGCCCGCAATCAGAAAGCCGATTAACGGCAGGAAAACAATGGCTTGAACCATGACCGCCTCAGCCTTTCATCATGTTGATGTCTTCAACCGCGATCGAACCGCGATTGCGGAAATAAGTTACCAGAATGGCTAGTCCGATGGCCGCCTCGCCGGCCGCCACGGTGAGCACCAGCAGGGCAAACACCTGGCCCACCAGATCGCCGAGTGCCGTTGAGAACGCCACCAGATTGATGTTGACGGCGAGCAGCATCAGTTCAATCGACATCAGAAT
>JANOYJ010000369.1:0-2818 GCA_031428815.1 Phyllobacterium sp. | reverse complement strand
GCACAGCGGTATGCGTATTAATAATGCCCGCCTTGCCCATCATGATGAAAAGCGGAATCATCAGCGCGGCAAACGGCACAAACAGTGTCAGCAGCATAAGGCTATACACACGTTCCCGCGCCCGCGACTTGAACATCTCAAAGCCGTAGCCCGCAATGGAAGAAACGGTGAGCGTCAGGAACGTGCTCAACAAAGCGAGTTTGGTTGTGTTCCAGAAGATCAGCGGTGCGTTCACCAGCGTGAAAAACGTCGCAACATTGGTCGCTAAGGCCGTTCCGAAAGTGACCTTGCCCTTGATGATGTCAATTGACGAATTTGTTGAGCCAATAATCATCCAGAGAAACGGGAAGATCGACAGAAAGCTCATGACGCCGAGAAACAGATAGGTTCCGCTGGAGCGAAACATTGAGGAAAATTTGCCCATCAATCGCGCTCCCGTGCCACATAAAATTGCAGGAAGGCGAGGATCGCGACGAGGATCACAATGACATACGAAATCGTTGCAGCGTAGCCAAAGCTCGGCATAAATTTGAAGGTCAAATTATAGATATAGAGCGATAGGGTCAGCGTCGAGTCCGCCGGCGCGCCGGGCGTGCTTGGAATATTCGCCACCTCATCAAACAGCTGCAAGGTACCGATTGTCGAGGTAACCGTGGTGAAAAGGATCACCGGTTTCAGCATCGGGATTGTCAGGTAAAGCAACTGACCACGGGCCGAAATTCCGTCTATCCGCGCCGCTTCATAAATCGATTTGTCGATATTCTGCATGGCCGACAGATAAAAAATCATATTGTAGCCAGTCCAGCGCCACGTAATCGCGATGATGATGAGGGTCTTTGCCCAAAATGGATCGGTGAACCATGGCAAGGGAGTCGAAATCAAACCTATGGCCTCGAGCGATGAATTGACGACACCGTCGGTCGCGAACATGCTTTTGAACAGGACCGAATAAGCGACAAGCGAGGTGACGCATGGCAGGAAGATCGCTGTGCGGAACAGGCCACGAAACTTGAGATTGGGGTTGTTCAGTGCCGCCGCCATGATGAGTGCCAGCGTAATCATGATGGGCACTTGAACGATAAAAAAGATGAATGTGTTGGTCAGCGCCCGGATGAAAACGGGGTCATGCCAAAGGCGGATGATGTTTCCGAAACCGGCAAATTTCATCATCATGCCGCGACCGGAATGAAGCGACATCCAGAGCGAATAGGCGATGGGATAGATCATGAAAAGCGCGATGAGCGTGAGGGCCGGGGCAGTGAACAGCCAGCCATTCAAGTCATAATAACGACGCAAACTGCCCGAACGCGTGGTGGCCATAATTTCCCCCGAACAAGTCACTTCTTTCCAGAGCCCGCGGCAAAATTGCCGCAGACCCCGGGAGGGGGCAGGTCGGAGACGGACCTGCCCAAGGAGAAATTATTGAAGCTGGGTCTTAACCTGAGCGTCAATCGCTTTGAGGGCATCATCAACCGAAGTTCCTGAAGCAAGCCCTGGAAGCTGTGCGGTGACAGCAGCATCAACTTCATTGGTGAAAATGCCGTAGTTCACGGATGGAACCTTGGCCAGCCAATCGGAGAAGTTCTGCCAAACGGGCTCGCCGCCAAAGTAAGGGTCGGCAGTTGTGTAAGCTGCACCTGTACGGGCCGCGAGGAGTGACCCCACCGCACCGCGATCTTGCAAGATTGTCTGATAGAAATCGACGTCCTTGCCATAGATCTCGTTGAGGAAGTCGATGGATTCGGCTTTCTCAGCGGAGCTTTCCAAGACGTACCATGAGGAGCCACCGAGGTTGGAGGCGTTCAGGGCACCTTCAATGTTGAGACGTGGCGTTGGAGCAACGCCCCATTTGCCGGATTGGTCGGCCTGCGCCTTCACAGTACCGGTAATCCAAACACCAGTCGTAACAGTAGCGACCTCACCTGACGAGAACGATGCCACCCATTCATTCCAGCCTGCGGTCGGTTTGAAAACACCGGATGCTAGAATCTTTTGCTCAGTCTCAAGCGCGGCCTTTAATGCGGGATTGCCCTCAATGCTCGGCTTACCGTCTTTGTCGAAATACCAGCCACCGGCGGACTGCATCAATATGCGCAAAAATCCCGCATCGTTTGCATCAAGCCCCATCATCTTTTTGCCGGTCTTCGCTTCGACTTCCTTGCCGATTTCGATGAAACGGTCCCAAGTAATGTTCTGCATGTCCTCAGGCTTGAAACCGGCCTGTTCGATATAGTCCTTACGGTAATACATGCCCGTGACGCCGGAATCGAACGGCATGCCATAGACTTTACCATCCACGGTCATCAGGTTCACTTTGTAGGGTGCAAAACCTGAATAATCGACAGCGCCGGTCATGTCAGCGAATGCGCCGGGGAAGGATTGCAGATATTTCTGTGCGCCATAATCTTCGATCAAAACAATGTCCGGCAACGCGTCTGTTGTTCCCGATGACAGCGATGTCTGGAGCTTCTGCTCAACGTCCAGTTTGGCGAAATTAACAATATTAAACGTAACATCAGGATGCGTCTTGGTATACCGCGAACCGGCTTCCTCCATGATGGCGACGTTGAAATTAGGGTCCCAGCACCAGATCGTAATTTCCTTGGCCGAGGCCGCACCGACGGCAATAAAGCTGGCGCTCGACAGAGCAAGACCAACCAAACACGAGACATAGTTATTGCGTGTAAACTTCATATTTTCCTCCCAGAAAACTTGTTTTCAAGGCAGCTCCCACTGCCCGCCCGAGAAGTATTTCTCAAATTTCGTCGTCACGCAAGATTATTTAGTAAATATTTACTTGGGGAATGAGATCCCCTTG
>JANOYJ010000368.1:0-6440 GCA_031428815.1 Phyllobacterium sp. | reverse complement strand
CAAAGTCGTTGTGCTCATTCCCGGGAAAGATGGCGAGCGGGCCAAGCGTCAGGAATTTATTGTTCCCCAATAAGCAACGTCAGGCGGCTCTCGAGGCCGGCTGATGTTTTTGCCGTGCAACCGGCTAGTTTCAATCAAGTTCAACTCCTCTTGACCGGTGCAGCATGCGCATTCTCGTGATCGAAGACGATAAAGACCTCAACCGCCAACTCTGCGAAGTGCTGCAAGACCAAGGCTATGTGGTTGATAAGGCGTTTGATGGCGAGGAGGGGCATTATCTCGGCGATACCGAGCCTTATGACGCCGTGATCCTCGACATCGGCCTGCCGATCATGGACGGGATTTCTGTGTTGGAGCGCTGGCGCAAAGACGGCAAGAAAATGCCGGTGCTGATGCTGACCGCGCGTGACCGCTGGTCCGATAAAGTCTCGGGCATTGATGCGGGTGCCGATGATTATGTGACCAAACCGTTTCATGTCGAGGAAGTGCTGGCGCGGGTGCGCTCGCTCATCCGTCGCGCGGCAGGTCATGCCTCATCTGAAATCATGTGCGGGCCTTTGAGGCTTGATACGAAATCCTCCAAAGCGACAATCAACGGCACACAGTTGAAGCTCACTTCATTGGAGTTTCGTCTCCTAGACTATCTCATGCACCATATCGGCGAAGTCGTGTCCCGCACTGAATTGGTCGAGCATCTTTACGATCAGGACTTCGACCGCGATTCCAATACGATTGAAGTTTTTGTCGGGCGTCTGCGCAAGAAGATGGGCAATGACATGATCGAGACGATTCGCGGCATGGGATACCGGATTTCAGACACGCCCGGCAGCCCGGCCTGATTTGAACATGTTTACGACATGGCTCCCGAAATCGCTCGCCATGCGGGCGATTGTGCTGTCAACATTCTGGGCCGCCATCTCGCTGGTCGCCGTCGCAACGCTGATTATTGCGCTCTATCGCGACGCCAGCGAGCGCAATCTGAAAAACCTTCTCTCGTCGCATCTCTCCAACTTAATCGCACAAACCGATGTCTCGGCCGATGGCAGGCTCTTCGGCAACCCGGAATTGGGCGATCCGAATTACACGAAATGGCTCTCCGGCTGGTATTGGAGCGTCGAACCGGTCACCAAATCAGTGAGTGGCGAACTGCACTCGAATTCGACGGCCAACCGGAAAGTGACCGTCCCAGACACCAAATTGGTGCCGTTCGATTCGAATTTCCGCCGCGTCTATCTTGCTCCCGGTCTTGATGGCGAAACGCTGGAAATATCCGAAACCGAAATCGAAATGGGCAGCGTCGATAAGATCGCCCGCTTTCGCGTCATGGGCAATCATAGCGAACTTGATGCCGACATTAGCGAGTTTGCCACACAACTTTATCTTTATCTCACTCTGTTCGGTCTTGGCAGCATCGCGGTCAATGCTTTGGCGATTTCGGTGGGGCTCAATCCTTTGCGAAAAGCCAAGGAGTCGCTGAAGCAAATCCGCGAGGGCAAAGCGCAAAAACTCGACGGCGAGTTCCCACCCGAAATTGCCCCGCTCGCCACGGAAATGAACGCGCTCATCGACAACAACCGCCGCATTGTCGAGCGCTCGCGCACGCAGGTTGGTAATCTCGCGCATTCGCTCAAAACCCCGCTTGCCGTCATATCCAATGAGGGCCAGTCGCTCGGTGGCAAAAAGGGCGCGGTTATCACCGGGCAGGCCGTTGCCATGCAGCAGCAAATCCAGCACTATTTGCAACGCGCCCGTATTGCCGCTCAACGCGATAGCGTGGTCTTCCGCGCGCCGGTGACACCAATCCTCATTCGAATGCAACGCGTGATGCAAAAGCTCAATCCCGACAAGATTTTTGAATTTACACCGCCAGCAAACGAGATCGTTTTTGGCGGCGAGGCGGAGGATTTTGAGGAAGTGATCGGCAATCTCCTCGAAAACGCCGCCAAATGGGGACGTAAAAACATCTCCATCAAGCTGACAAAAGTGACAGCGACCAGCGCCACCCCTTTGTTTTCTGTCGAGATTGGCGATGACGGCCCGGGCCTCACCAAGGACCAAATGGGCGAAGCGATCAAACGCGGCAAGCGTATGGATGAATCCAAGCCCGGCACGGGTCTCGGCCTCTCCATCGTCTCCGACACCGTGCGCGAATATGGTGGGGCGATTGCCTTGGGTAAATCGAGCTTAGGCGGCTTGTCAGTGACGATCACCCTGCCAATGGTAGAGTGAACCGCGTTACCTGCGAAAGCCGGACTATTCATTACAATTTGACATAATCTTCCAAATCGCATCAATGCTGCGGCACAACTTTCGAGGAATAAATGGCGTCTAGCAAATGTGTGGTTTTCGTTTTGATAGGCCTTACCGGCTGCACAACGCTTGGCGTTGGCGGTCCAAAACCTGTGACACCCGTCGTTGTTGACCCGACTTTGCCGGTCGTTCAAACGCCTGCAAACCTGTTGGATAGTCTAGCTGGGGGACTGATTGGGCAAAAGCTCGGGACAAGTTTCGATAAGTCAGATCGTGCGCCGGCTTTGGAGGCGGAATATAAGGCGCTGGAACAAACTCCCGCTGGCCAAGCAGTTACGTGGAAGAATGCCAAGAATGGCCATGGCGGATCGGTTATCGCCGCACAGCCTTATAGCGTCGGCAGCCAAAATTGCCGCCAATATTCACATAGCTTTACCGTTGGCCCAACCTTGCAAACTGCCAAAGGCACGGCATGCCGCGCAACGGATGGCAGCTGGACGCCATTAACATGAGGCAAGCTGCGGCTTTTTCTCACATCAAATAGAATTTACCCAAGTTTTGTTGTGACCAGTCGCAAACGCGGCTAGGTAGTCGCCATGCTATTCTGGGTCGCCGCCGCTGCTTTGACTATTATCTGCGTTGCCGCAACGCTCTACCCGCTTGTCAGGGATCAGAAGCCAGACGTCGTCGGCAATGGTTTTGATGTTGAAGTCTACAAGGACCAGTTGACTGAGATTACGCGCGACGAGTCGGGTGGTTTGATTTCAGCAGCTGATGCCGAAACAGCGCGGATCGAAGTGTCGCGCCGTATTTTGAATGTTTCCAAGAACAGCGCACCTGCGAAAAAAACGGGATCGCGTGCGCGCGAGATCTCAGCGCTTCTCGTTGCCGCCATGCTCCCGACACTGTCATGGGGGGGCTATTCGCTCCTCGGTTCCCCGGAAATTCCGGATCAGCCGATCATATCCCGAACAGCAACCAACTCGGATAACATTTCCGTCGATGCGCTGATTGCAAAGGCGGAAGCCCATTTGTTGAAAGAACCAAATGACGGTCGCGGTTGGGATGTTTTGGCACCGATTTATGTGCGCATGGGTCGATTTGATGACGCGGTTACCGCGTATTCCAAGTCTATCGAATTGAATGGCGAGACTGCGACACGTCAATCCGGCTTGGGTGAGGCATTATCAGGTGCTTCAGCTGGAACGGTTTCCACCAAAGCGAAGCAGGCCTTTGACCGCGCCATTGTCTTGGATGCGAACGAGCCCAAGGCCCGTCTGTTCCTCGCGATCAACCTTGTTCAGCAGGGCAGGCGTGTTGAGGCCAAACTCGCCCTTGAAGCCCAACTTGCCGTAGCACCCAAAGACGCACCGTGGCGTCCCGTCATTGAAAATGCGTTGGCTTCGCTTAACAACGTTGCGACAGCGGGTAAGGTGGCAACCGGTCCTTCGCAGCAGCAAGTGGACGACGCCGCGCAAATGAGTGGTGGTGACCGAATGGCAATGATCGAAACGATGGTTGCGGGACTTGCAGACAAGCTCAAGGACAATCCGGCAGATGTTGAGGGCTGGCAAAAGCTTATTCGCTCGTATCTTGTGCTGAACAAAAAGGACGAGGCGGCTAAAGCCTTTGATGCAGCGCAAAGCGCGTTGAAGGACGATACGGCAAAGCTGGAGACGCTTCGTACTTTTGCCAAAGACCTCGGATTAGGTGGCGCCTGACATGACTCGTAAACAAAAACGCATGGCCTTTATCGGCGCGGGACTGGCAACCTTAGCCTGCGCGGCCGCCTTGGTCCTCTTCGCTCTGCGCCAGCAGATTGTATTCTTCAATACGCCGACGGATTTGAAAGCCGGGCTTCATGCGCCTGGTACCCGTATACGACTTGGCGGACTTGTAGAGAAAGGCACATGGATCAAAGGTTCAGGCACCCGTTCCGAGTTCATGGTGACAGACACGGAAAATGCGGTGAAGGTGATTTATGACGACATCCTGCCGGATCTCTTTCGCGAGGGGCAGGGCGTAGTCACGGAAGGAACATTCGGCGCGGATGGCGTCTTTACTGCGGACACTGTTCTCGCCAAGCATGACGAGAATTATATGCCCAAGGAAGTGGCGGATGCGTTGAAGGAAAAGGGCGTATGGCAGGGCCAATGATGGAAATTGTGTTTCATGTCAGTTGAACTCGGACATTTCGCACTGGTTCTGGCTCTTGGGCTTTCGCTGGTCCAGTCTCTCGTTCCAATGATTGGCGCAAGACGCGACGATGTGCGTATGATGAGCGTAGGCTCAACAAGTGCGCTTGCCGCTTTTAGCATGATTGCCGCCGCCTTTGCGAGCTTGACCAATGCCTATGTCACCTCCGATTTCTCTGTCGCCAATGTCTTTGAAAATTCCCATACGCTGAAGCCTCTGATCTACAAGCTCAGCGGTGTCTGGGGCAATCATGAAGGCTCCATGCTGCTTTGGGTGCTGATCCTTACACTCTTTGCGGCCATGGTGGCCGCGTTCGGCAACAATTTGCCGCCAAGCTTAAAGGCGAATGTCTTGGCCGTTCAGGGTTGGATCGCGAGCGCCTTCCTTCTCTTTATTTTAACAACATCAAATCCCTTCACCCGCCTCATTCCGGTGCCGATCGAAGGCCGTGATCTCAATCCGGTATTGCAGGACATCGGCCTCGCTATCCATCCGCCATTGCTCTACCTCGGCTATGTCGGCTTCTCCGTCGCCTTCTCCTTCGCCGTTGCCGCCCTCATTGACGGGCGCATTGATGCAGCTTGGGCGCGTTGGGTGCGGCCTTGGACGCTGGCGGCTTGGATGTTTCTGACCGCGGGCATCGCGATGGGGTCCTATTGGGCTTATTATGAACTTGGCTGGGGCGGTTGGTGGTTTTGGGACCCGGTTGAAAATGCGAGCTTTATGCCGTGGCTTTCCGGCACTGCACTTCTGCATTCGGCGATTGTTATGGAAAAGCGTTCAGCCTTAAAAATCTGGACCTTGCTTCTGGCTATCCTTACTTTCTCCTTCTCTCTGCTAGGCACATTTCTTGTGCGCTCCGGTGTTTTAACCTCGGTGCATTCGTTTGCATCGGACCCGACGCGCGGGGTGTTCATACTGATGATCCTTGCAATATTCGTCGGTGGCTCGCTGGCGCTTTTTGCTTTGCGTGCTGGGACCTTGGCGCAGGGTGGTCTCTTCCAGCCCATCTCGCGGGAAGGGGCCTTGGTCTTCAACAACCTTTTCCTGACAACCGCCGCCGCCAGCGTATTGATCGGGACGCTCTATCCGCTGGTGCTGGAAACCCTGACCGGTGATAAAATCTCCGTCGGCGCTCCGTATTTTAACATGACCTTTGGCCCTTTGATGCTGCCACTCTTGTTGGCCATGCCCTTTGGTCCTTTGCTCGCGTGGAAGCGCGGCGATTTGCTGGCTGCCGGACAAAGGCTGATGCTGGTCTTCGGCCTCGCCATCCTCACGGCACTCGCGACAATCTACTTCGTGACCGGCGCACCAGTTCTGTCCGCGCTCGGTATTGGCCTCGCGGTCTGGACTATGCTTGGCGCGTTGGTTGATCTCTGGGGCAAATCAGGCATCGGCCAAGGTGGGGCGGTGCTTTCCAGATTGTCCGGTCTGCCGCGCTCCGTTTATGGCACAGCGTTGGCGCATTTTGGGATCGGTGTCACCGCGCTTGGTATCGTTGTTGTCACGGCCTTTGGCACAGAGCAGGTGCTGGTGATGAAACAGGGTGACGAGGTGAGGGCGGCAAACTATACGCTGGCCTTTGACGGCTTACAGAAGCGGCAGGGGTCTAATTTCGATGAGGAGTTCGGTACATTTCGCCTGCTCGATTCAGCGCGTGTTGAGCTGAGCAAAATTGTCTCATCCAAACGCTTCTATCCCGCCCGCGCCATGCCGACGACAGAGGCTGGCATCGAAACGCGTGGCTTCAGTCAGGTTTATGTGTCGCTCGGTGAAAAATCGGGTGACGGCGTCGTGGTACGCATCTGGATGAAGCCGATGATAACGCTCATCTGGCTTGGCGCGGTGCTAATGTCGTTCGCGGCGCTGATCTCGCTGTCAGACCGTCGCCTGCGCATCGGTGCACCAAAGGCCGCCAGGACGCGGCGCAAGGTTGAGGCAAAACCGGCATGAGGCCGATTCAAAATTCGATATTTGCCCTTGTTCTGATC
>JANOYJ010000367.1:0-3409 GCA_031428815.1 Phyllobacterium sp. | reverse complement strand
CCGCCTCCGCCAGCTTGGACCCTGCTCCGGGTCCTGCGACAACGAGGTCGGTCTTTTTCGACACCGAGCCCGACACTTTCGCCCCCAGCCGCTCCGCCATGGCCTTCGCCTCATCCCGCGTCATACGCACGAGCGAACCTGTGAAGACAACTGTTTTGCCTGCAACGGGAGAGTCGGTTCGTGGTTTTTCAGCATCGGCAACGGAGAGTTCCGCCGCCAGTTCCTCGACCAGCTTGCGGTTATGCGCCTCGGCAAAATAGCGCGACACCGAGTCAATCACTGCGCCGCCGACGTCATCCAGCGCATCCATCTCTTCGGCCGCTGCGACATCACCGGTGCCGATTTTCACTGCCGCATCGTGGAATGCGCTGAACGAGCCATAGGCCCGCGCCAAGGTCTTCGCCGTACTCTCGCCGACATGGCGGATGCCAAGGCCATAGATGACCCGGTCGAGCCCGATGGCGCGCCGCGCGTCGATGGCGGCGAAGAGTTTGGCTGCCGATGTCTCGCCGAACCCATCCTTGTCTTTCAACTTTTTGAGATTGCCCGCATCGCGCTTGGCCAATGTAAAGATATCCGCGGGGCTTTTCACCGGCAAGTCTTCATCTTGGAAGAAAAATTCGACCTGCTTATCGCCCAGCCCCTCAATGTCAAACGCTCGTCGAGAGACGAAATGCTTCAGATGCTCGACCTTCTGGTAGGGACAGGCGAACTCACCGGAACAGCGCTTCACCACGCCTTCGACGCCAGACGCAATCTCCTCGCGGACAAGCGCAGTCTTCAGTTCGCAAAGACAAACATGAGGGAAAACAAACACTTGCGCATCCGCCGGGCGCTTCTCCGGCACAAATCCGAGCACTTGCGGGATCACATCCCCTGCCCGCTGCACCGTCACGGTATCGCCGATCATCACGCCGAGCCGCTTGATTTCATCTTCATTATGCAGCGTCGCATTGGTCACCACCACGCCGCCAACCGTCACCGGCTCGAGCCTTGCCACCGGTGTATGCGCACCCGTTCGGCCAACCTGAATATCGATGCCGCGCAGAATGGTGGTCGCCTTTTCCGCCGGAAACTTATGCGCAATCGCCCAGCGCGGTGAGCGGGAAACAAAGCCAAGGCGGCGTTGCAGTTCAAGGTCATCGACCTTGTAGACCACGCCATCAATGTCATAGCCCAATGTCGCCCGCTGCGCCTCAATACCGCGATAAGCTGTGAGTATTTCATCCGCGCTGGTGCAGCGCTTCATCAAATCATTGGTCGCAAAGCCATAAGAACGAAACGCTGCGACCATACCCATTTGGCTAGTCGCTGGCATTTCGCTCACTTCGCCCCACGCATAGGCGAAGAAGCGCAAGGGTCTGCTCGCAGTCACCGCTGAATCCAGTTGCCGCAGCGATCCCGCAGCGCCATTGCGCGGATTGGCGATCTCCGCTTTGCCCTCCGCCCGGTGCCGCGCATTCAAAGTGGCAAAGTCGGCATGGCGCATATAGACCTCGCCGCGCACTTCCAAAATATCCGGGAAATCGCCCGTCAGTTTCTTTGGAATATCGGAAATCGTCTTGGCGTTGACGGTCACATTCTCGCCGACGGCACCGTCACCGCGCGTGGCGGCCGAGACAAGTCTGCCATTTTCATAACGCAGCGACAGTGACAGGCCGTCAATCTTCGGCTCTGCCGTAATGCCCAATTCCAGCAAGGTATCAAGTTTCAAAAACCGCCTTACCCGATCAACAAAATTATGCGCATCCTGATCGGCAAACGCATTATCCAGCGACAACATCGGTACGTTATGCGCGATTTTCTGGAACTTCTCGGACACGGCATAGCCAACTGCCAGCGATGGCGAATCCTCGCGCACCAAAAGCGGAAAGCGCGCTTCAATCTCATTGTTGCGCCGCCTCAGCGCATCATATTCCGCATCAGAAATGAGTGGCGCGTCATCACCATGATAGCGCTTGTCGTTCTCATCGATTTCAGCGGCGAGACGCGCGAGTTCGGCGGCGGCTTCCGCTTCGGTTAGTTTTTCAACGGAAATTTCAGTGGATGACATTTGAATGCTTCAGTCTGGATTCTTTTTCAAGAAGCAACCTAACGCCAATCCGCCGCCGCTCAAATGGAAAAAGCAGCATTCTCCTGAAGCAGGCGTTCAGCAGCCGCCCGCGCCTCGACAGTGATGCTCGCCCCTGCCAGCATCCGCGCGATCTCTTCCTGCCGCTCAATCTTATTCATCGTCGCAACAGACGTTGCCATACGCCCGCCATTCTCCGCTTTGGCAATCAACAAATGCTGGTCCGCCCGCGCGGCGACTTGCGGGGCGTGAGTGACCGACAAGACCTGCACCTTGTCTGCCAAGCGCTTCAATCGCTGACCAATCGCATCCGCCACCGCGCCGCCGACGCCCGTGTCGATTTCATCAAATACCAAAGTCGGAGCCGAGCCCTTGTCCGCCAAGGCGACTTTCAGCGCCAAGAGAAACCGTGATAATTCACCGCCCGAAGCGGTCTTCATCATTGGTCCGGCCTTAGTGCCAGGATTGGTGCGCACCCAGAACTCGACGAAATCAATCCCGTCCGGCCCGTGCGCATCCGTGTCCGTCACCAGTTCGACGATAAAATCAGCGCGTTCGAGCTTCAGAGACGGCAATTCCGCCATCACTGATTTCTCCAATGCCCGCGCCGTCAGTATCCGTTTGCCAGACAAAGCTTTGGAATTATCTTGAAAATGGACCTTCAAAGCAGCGGCTTCGAGTGTGAGCTTTTTCAAACCCGCTTCGCCTGCATCCAAATCAGAAAGATCCTGATTCATCCGCTCGGCAAAGGCAGGAAGACCCGCAACCGGCACTGAAAATTTGCGTGATGCAGCCCGAAGCGCAAACAAGCGCTCCTCAGCGCGTTCCAAAACCTTGGGGTCATACTCGCTCTGCCGCAGCGCATGCTCCGTGGCGCTCTGTGCATCAGAAAGCGCATGCACGGTCTGTTCGAGTGCATCAACAATTGGCTTTAGAAAATCCAGCGCCTCGGCCTGCTTGCGCTCCAAACGGCGCAACAACGACGACAGCGACGGCATGGGCGATGCGGTGCCGGAGAGCAACTCGTTGGCCTCAGAAAGATCGCTCGCAACCTTCTCCGCCCGCATCATTCGTGAGCGGGCATCGGCAAGTTCCACCTCTTCATCGGGCTGCGGATTGAGGTTGCGCAGTTCATCAACGGAAGCGCGCAGATAATCCGCCTCCCGCGCCGCCGCCTCAACACGGGCTTTGTGCTTAGCCAAAGCAAATTCCGCCTCACGCCAACTCTTATAGCTCACGCGTGTCGCCGACAGCTCTGCGCCCAGTCCGCCAAACGCATCCAGCAACGCGCGATGTGCCTCCGGCGAAACCAGCGCCCGGTCATCATGCTGCCCGTGG
>JANOYJ010000366.1:0-4286 GCA_031428815.1 Phyllobacterium sp. | reverse complement strand
CGATTATGGTGGCGGGGCGAACCGGCAGCGCCATTACTGCCGAGATTGGCTCGATGAAAATGCGCGAGGAGATTGATGCGCTCACGGTGATCGGGCTCAATCCAATCGGTGTGCTGGTGTTTCCGCGTCTTGTCGCGCTCGTGATCGCGCTGCCGCTTTTGACCATCGTTGCCGATGTGGCGGGCCTTGCCGGTGCCGCGCTCGTTGCCCGCGGTTATTCCGGTATATCGATTACGGCCTTTATCGGCCGCCTGCACGATGTCGTCGATCTCACAACTTATTTTGCCGGCCTTATCAAAGCCCCGTTTATGGCGCTCATTATTGGCATTGTTGCGTCGGCAGAGGGTATGAAAGTCGGGGGAAGCGCTGAATCGCTTGGTCTTCGCGTGACCTCGTCAGTGGTCAAATCCATTTTTGTTGTAATTGTCGTGGATGGCCTGTTCGCCATGTTCTACGCGGCCATTAATTTTTGAGGGCGAGATGGCGGGCAACATAGCATTGGTAACGAATGACCTTAGGCGAGAACGCCCCGATTTTGGCGAGGCGTTGATTGAGGTGCGCGATGTCAAAGTAGCGTTCGGTGAGAAAGTCGTTTTGGACGGGCTTTCGCTTGATGTGAGGCGCGGCGAAATTATGGGCTTCGTCGGCGCGTCCGGGTCCGGCAAGTCTGTACTTTTGCGCACTATTCTCGGTCTCAATAAGCGCCAATCAGGGACGATCAAAGTTTTTGGCAAAGACTTAGCTGCCGTGAGCGATGCGGAAAAAATCGACGTTGATATGCGCATGGGCGTGTTGTTTCAGCACGGCGCGCTTTTCTCGGCGATGACAGTTTTGGAGAACATCATGGTGCCAATGCGCGAATATTTGGACCTGACGCCGAAGTTGATGTCGGAACTGGCGCGATTCAAGCTGTCGCTTGTCGGGCTGCAACAGGAAAGCGCATACCAGTATCCCTCTGAACTCTCCGGCGGCATGATTAAACGGGCTGCATTGGCGCGGGCTCTGGCTTTGGATCCTGATATTGTGTTTTTGGACGAGCCGACGTCAGGGCTTGACCCGATTGGAGCTGCTAATTTCGATGAATTGATTTCGAACCTGCGCAATACTTTGGGGCTCACGGTTTATATGGTGACGCATGATCTCGACAGTTTGCTGTCGGTTTGCGACCGAATCGCTGTACTGGGGAATTTGAAGGTTCTGAAGCAGGGCACTGTTCAAGATATGCTTGCGTCGGAAGAACCTTGGATCAAATCGTATTTTCGTGGCCAAAGGGCGCGAATGATACCTCTCAAAGAGAAGCACTAAGTGGAAACGCGGGCGAACTATATTCTGGTCGGGATCGTGACGATGGTGGTGTTACTCGCCTCGTTCGGCTTCGTCTATTGGATTGCTCGGGGCGGGGACGCGAAGAACGTTGCGCCGTTGGAAATCCGTATTCCAGGATCTGTGACCGGGCTATCGGTTGGCAGCCAAGTGCTGTTTAATGGCATCAAGGTTGGTGATGTGCGCCGGATGCAAATTGACGCCAATGATCCGAATGTCGTGATCGTGGTCACAGAAGTCGACCAATCTACGCCGATCACGCCCGAAACGGTCGCCTCCCTCGGCTTCCAAGGTTTGACGGGGCAAGGCTATGTGGAGCTGAAAGGCGGCGATCCTAAGAGCGAGAATATATTGAAGATCGCGGAAGAAAAGGGTGTGGCCGCGCGGATTGAAGCTGATCCGGGCGCAGTCAACAATCTCATAGACAAGGCTCAGCAAATCTCAGTTCGCGCCGATAAGATATTGGTTTCATTGGAAAAATTTGTAAACGATAATCAAGGACCGCTGACGGAAACCATCGCCAACGCGCAGGAATTTTCTGATGCACTGGCTAAGAATTCCAAAAACATTGATGAATTCATGGTGACGGTAGGCGATCTGTCGAAGACCTTAAAAGGCGTGTCGGTCAAGCTCGATTCAACGCTCACGGCGGCAGAAGACTTGTTGAAAAGCGTCGACAAAACAAAAGTTGATAAGGTTTTGGCCAATGCTGAAAAAGTATCGAGCGATCTTGCCAAGTCGTCGGGTGAAATCGAGTCTCTCGTCTCGAGCCTGCAAGACAGTCTGAAGAAGTTCGGTGCCTTTACGACGACGGCGGCCAAGACCATTGAGGGTGTGGATAAGCTGGTCGCAGCTGTCGATACGATCAAGGTCACGTCCACCGTCAATAACATCGAAGCGGCGAGCAAGACCGCCCGAACTGCCATTGATGACGTATCGAAGCTTTCCACCAAGCTAAGCGGCCGCACCGAAGACATCGACACAATTGTTAGCAATGTCAAAGACCTAACAGGTAGACTTAATCAAACAAGCGTTCGTTTGGACGGCGTATTGGCTAAGGTTGACGGGTTCCTCGGTGCTAATGATGGCAAGGGGCCGGGACTGGCAGAGGAGGCGCGTTCGACTTTGATCGCCTTCCGCAAGGTTGCGGATACGCTCAACTCGAAGCTTGGGCCCATCACCGAAGGACTGGCGAAATTTTCCGGTCGCGGTTTGAGTGATGTGCAATCCGCAGTCGAAGACAGCCGCCGGTCTATTTCGCGCATTGAATCGTCCATCACTGATTTGGGGCGCAATCCAGAGCGGTTGATTTTCGGGGGAACGGACAGTGTGCCGCGTTCGGACGGTCGGAACCGGCGTTGATATGGCGGGCGGAGCTTTGAAATCAATTGGAAGAAAATGGCATGTGTGAGTTGGATTCAGGATTGTCAGTAATCTCTCGTGTTGGCGAATTTTCAGTCAAGGGTCTCATGCTCGCCCTTTCATTGACGCTTGCCAGTTGCTCCTCGCTCGGCGGCACCAAGGCACTCAATACCTATGATTTGACGGCCCCGGACAATGTCCGTTCCGGACCACGTAAAGGCAAGCTTCAAGTGCTGGTCACAGAACCGAAAGCACTGAAGGCACTTGATAGCGAAAATATCGTCGTCAGCGACGGCGCGTCGCAAATTCAGTATTTGGCGGGTGCGCAATGGGGTGATCGTCTGCCGAAGATTGTGCAAGCGCGCCTAGTTGAGGCGTTTGAGCGCTCAGGCCGCTTTGGTGGCGTCGGGCGACCGGGCGAGGGGCTGGCAATAGACTATCAAATCATCACTGATATTCGGGCCTTCGAGATTAATAACGGTGTTGCCGTCGTCGAAATCGGTGCCAAACTGCTGAACGATCGTAATGGTGTGGTTCGCGGATCGAAGACTTTTACCGCCTCGGTGAACGCCGGTAGCGGTCCCGATGCGATCGTGGCGGCGCTGGATCAAGCCTTCGCTAAAGTGGCGGCCGATCTTGTTGTCTGGGTCGGAAAAAATGTCTGAGCAACAGTGCATCAGCAATCCTCAAAGACGCACCTATGAAAAACGCGTGTAGCGATGCGTTATTCTTTGTGTCAATCGGCCTATGTCAATATTTTGTGCCATTGTCCTTTGCTTTTGTCGATTTCATCAAAAGCGGAGCGCACGCTTGATGTTCTACATAAAATGTATATACAGTGTGAATGTTCGAATGGGATAAAGACAAACGTCAGCGGAATATTGAGAAACACAATGGCGAGCCATGGTTCGCCGGATAATTTCCTTTAGGAGAGCAAGAGATGTCGAAGAAAGAGCCTATCGTCAGGTACACGGCTGAAGAGATGCGTTCCCTGACGGTGCGCGGAGAGAGCAAGAGCGATTGGTCGCGTGCGGGCGCAATGACATATGCGGAGATAGAAGCCGCAATCGCAACAGACGTCGACGAGGCTGATACTGCTGTCGATTGGCTGACTGCCAGTGTCTCCCTACCCGAACCTAAAGCCGTTCTCAACATGCGCGTTGACCGCGACGTTTTGGATTTTTTCAAGCGGCAGGGGAAAGGCTATCAGTCCCGGATCAATGCCGTGCTTCGCTCATTTGTTGAGCATCAGGTCGGACGTTAAAAACTAGAGCAAAGTGACTCACCGAACCGCAACTTTGCCCTCTTGATTTATCGCATTGTCCTTGCTTTTGATGAGTCATCAAAAGCGGAAACGCTGAAATGAAAAACGCGCCGCTCGAGGCGACGCGTTCTTCTTCAAATCTATCGATCTAGCGAATGCGGCCGCTTGCGTGGGCGAGCATTGTGTAGACCTTGCCGGTATCTGAGGTGAGGTAAGTTTGCGTCATGATCGCGTCGCGGTCGTTTTTGGCGACGTCTTGCAAGAGCTTTTCGAAGTCCGCGACATAGCGATCAACCGCGGTGCGGAACTCGCTGTCGGTCTGATATTTGCGGCGGAT